>JAYELL010000108.1:76901-137892 GCA_034717495.1 Chloroflexota bacterium
GGCGGAAATGCCAATTCGATCTGCGGCGCACCAGGATCCTGTGCCGGTTGTTCAACGACCTCACCCGGTTCCGGCTGGATCACTTGCTCGTCCGGCTTTTCACTGCTCGGCTTTTCACTGCTCGGCTGTCGCGCCGAGGAATAACCTTTTGGTGTTAAAATAGTCATAGCTTTTTCCTTTCTACTTGTTATTACTTGTCTGGGCATTCGCCCCCTAAGCGCCTGATTTTACCGCAAAATCCCTTCCCTGTCGATTCTACGCTGCCATAAAACGATGCTAACGCTACTTCCGAGCACGCTTTGTCGAAGGTAGCGCCTTTCGGCGCGCGATCGAGGGTGGTTGTTTGGGCAGAAGAGTTGTTGTGAGAGTCAGGTTGTAGTATTTTGACTACACGAAGCACATTTGGCCTCTTCTCCGGCAAACATGCGCTGCTCCCTGGCCGGGTTTTCCTACCCGTGAAAAAACGGGCTTGACAGGTTGTGGCCGTTGAAGTATAGTGCGGCTGCCGGGCGAAAACAAACAAAACCTCGGGAGTGGTTACAGTGACAATCCTGCGAAAAATCTTCATATCGGCCATCGGTGTCCTGCTTGTGATGTTTTCCTGCATAGGTGTCGAGCCAGTTCTGGCCAGTCCCGACCTCCAGGAAACAACCTATGTGGTGCAACCGGGCGACACCCTGTGGGAGATCGCGCGCTACCACGGTGTCAGCTACCAGGCGATTATGGATGCCAACGGGGTCACCGACCCGGCTTACCTGAGAACCGGCCAACGGCTGACAATACCTGGTACACCTGCTTCCGGTGTGACTGCCTCCTCTGACCCAAATGCTTCGGGGGAAACCCACGTCGTACAGCGTGGCGAGAATCTCTCGGCAATTGCCTATCGCTACGGGATCAGTTTGTCCACCATCGGCCAGGCCAACGGTATCGTCAACCCTTCCCATATCCGGATAGGCCAACGATTGATGATCCCAGGCGGCTCCGCGCCAGATGCTGCTGAAACATTGCCGACGCCTGCAGCCACCCCTGAAGTAAGGACCCGAAACCACGTCGTCAAATCGGGCGAAACCCTCTCGGCAATTGCTGCCAACTACGGCACCTCAGTGGCTGTTATCATATCGGCCAACCGGCTGAACAATCCATCGGTCATCACGCCAGGCCAACGGCTCCAGATCCCCGAACCGCCAGCCTCAGCACCCATCCCGACGACGACACACGCCGACCTCAGCATGAACGTCAGCATCAGCCAGCAGCGATGCCAGGTCTACTCGGGTCAGGAGCTCCTCTACGATTGGCCCTGCTCCACAGGTCGTCCGGGAGTCGGCACAAAAACCGGCACCTTCCACGTACAGAGCAAAATCCGGGATGCCTGGGGATCGCGCTGGGGTTTCTACATGCCCTACTGGTTGGGTATCTACTGGGCCGGAGGCACAGAGAATGGAATCCATGGGCTCCCATACGCACCCGGCGGCGCCCCCATCTGGGAAAACGCCCTGGGAACACCGGTTACCTACGGCTGCGTACTACTTGGAACCCACGAATCCAAGGCTCTCTGGGACATGGCCTACATCGGCATGCCGATTACCATAGGTTATTAGAAGTTCGCGGTTTCCCCGACCAGAAAATCGACAACGGAGCGCATAGCCTCGTCGTGATTTTCCTCCCCTCCACGCTGCTGGTAGATGCTCAATTGACGGTCGGCGCTGGTGCCGTGCTCCAAAATGCGATAGATTCCGTCAATCTCCCGCCGACTGCCAAGCCGTTCCACTTCATCATCGATAAGAATCAACAATTCGCGGACCAATTGGCGAGCATCTATCTCCTCCGCCTTGCCGAAATCGATCATCTTGCCGTCCAGTCCGTAGCGCAGAGCCCGCCACTTGTTTTCGGCAATCAAGTCCCGGCGGTACATGCGAAAGGTCATGTTGCGCTTGCGAAGAGTCCAGAGCCACGAGACAATGGCCTGTAACAAGGCAGCGACGGCGATCGCGTCATCAAGGGTCGTGCAGATATCGGGAACCCGGAATTCTACCGTAGGAAAGCTGTAATGGGGGCGAACGTCCCACCAAATCTTGGACCCATCGGGGATGCATCCCGTGTTGACCAGGCGCTGGACGAAGCGTTCAAAGTCCGCCCACGATTGAAAGCTCTCAGGCAATCCGGTGCGCGGAATGTCCTCGAATATGACCGACCGGTAGGACTTCATGCCGGTGTTCTTACCAGCCCAGAAGGGAGAGCTGGTTGTCAGCACCAGGATATGAGGCAACATGTAGCGCACCATGTTCATGCAGTCGATAGCGAAATCCCGGTCTTCGACGCCGATATGGACATGCATACCGAAGATCAGCATGCGTTGAGCGAGCATGCGCATGTTCTCGACCACAGTGGAATAGCGTTCAAAAGGGGCGATTTCCTGGCCCATCCAGTGAGAGAACGGATGGGTGGAAGCAGCCGCGATTCGAAGACCGCGGCCCTCCGCCAGCTGGGCGATGTGAGTTCGTTGGGCAACAAGTGCTTCCTTCAGTTCAAAAACATCGCTGCACACCGGGGTTCCCAGCTCAACCATGGAAGCGTGAAGCTCGGGCTTGAGTTCTCCTGTCTTGAGCTTACCCTTGACAATCTCCACAGCACCCTGCTCCGATTCCATGAATTGCGTGATATAGGAGCGAAGTTCACGCGTCTCCGGATCGATGATCTGATATTCTTCCTCAATACCAATGGTGAGCGATGGTGCTTTCATTACCCTACTCTTCCTCCGGAACAGACTATTCGATCATTGTCTCCTGAACAAGGGCGTCAACCACGGCCCGCAACGCCTCTTGGCTGTTCTCATCGCCGCCGTGCGCCTCGTACAGGGCCAGTTGTCGATCTGCACTGGTGCCGTGCTCGATCATGCTATAGACGTGATTGATCTCCTGCCGGCTGTTCAGCTTATCAACGTAGGGATCGATCAGCCGCAGCATTTCCCTGAGCAATTGACGGGCGGGCACCTGATCCTCCTGGCCAAAGTCGATCAACATGCCATCCAATCCATAACGTTCGGCCCGCCACTTGTTCTCATGGATCAAGCTTCGGGGATAGCGCCGAAAGCTGATGTTTTTGCTCTTCAGATCGACGAGCCAGGCAATCAATGCCTGTACCATCGCGACGATACCCAACGCGTCATCCAGGCTGGGACACATATCGAATAGGCGAAACTCCAGGGTTGGATACAGGCAGTGTGGGCGCGCGTCCCACCAGATCTGATGCTCCCCGCTAATACAATTGGTCCGGAGAAGAAGATCAACGTACTGCTTGTACTCGGTATACGATGCAAATTGATGAGGAATGCCGCTGCGGGGAAGGTTGTCCCACAGAATCGCCCGGTAGGACTTCAGGCCCGTATTGCGGCCATGCCAGAATGGCGAGCTCGTCGACAGGATCAACAGATGCGGCAACATGTAACGAACAACGTTGAGGCAATCAATGGCCAGATCCCGATCCTCAACCCCGATGTGAACATGCATGCCAAAGATCAGCATGCGCTGGGCGACAACCTGCAAATCCTCGACCAGGCCATGAAAGCGTCCATGTCTCGGCAACAATGGGTTTTGCCAGGAGGCAAAGGGATGGGTACCGGCCGCAGCGATCTGTAAGCCCTGTTCTTTAGCCGCATCGCAGACCAGCCTACGCTGCCGCGTCAGAGCAGCGCGAGCCTCGACGACATCGACGCAGACCGGCGTTGCCATGTCGATCATACTCGCCGAAAGCGCCGACTCCAGCGGCCGATCCTGGTCGAATTGGCGCACGACCGGCTGCTCTCGATCCACAGAACGAGTGATAAAGGAGCGCAGATTGCGCGTCTCGGGATCGATGACCTGATATTCTTCTTCGATTCCGATGTTCAGTGTGGGCACATTTGACATGGGCACCTCCGCGCAAGCGGAGTTTCGCAGCTGTTTGAAAAGGGGTCGTCAGAAAACAATCATCCGTTTGAACCACCATCAATTGGCTGACTCTCGATGCCTCGATCGCTCCACAGCAGGCCCTCGGCCTCCTCCCTGGCCCGATCCTTTTCAACAAACACGAGATCGAACGGCACGACTCTTTCATCCAGCAGGGAGTTATCGCGAAGCAGTCGCAGAATCAATCTGTAGGACGAACCGGGTAATGGATTCTTCAAATGCATGGTGAGGGAGATATAAGTATGTTGGACATCGACCATCACCATGGAGGCTTGCTCATACCCGGCCTCGTCGAGAATCGTTAGCTCAAGCGTCGGAGAATCGTTGAATTGCGTCAACTCGATGCGGGCCCAGACCCGTTTTAGCTCAGGGTAAGGCAACGCCTGAGCGCGCAAAAAACGAGGCGGGTCTTCCTCGGACAGCAATCCGATAGGTTGATTGACCATAGCAACAAGAAGTGATTCGTTTCGCAGCGAAGACTCAGCTCAGGGTCAGAAGACGACATCGTTTGACTGCAGATTGTGATGTCGACTCCCTGAGAAGCGAGCGGGAGTGGATGGGAGTCGAACCCACCGTGGCTACCTCCGCGGTACCCACCACCGATTTTGAAGACCGGGGCGCCCACCGGGACACATCCACCCCCAGGATTGTTGCCGATAATACACGATTTGCACCGTTCGGTCAAATGACCTTTTGACAAGGTCGGCGAGATCGATTTTGTGGACAGTTTGCAGGCACCAATGTGCTAAACTGATCTTGCGGGATTCCTATCTCGCGATGAGAGAGGGGCCTTGACGTTTTCCAAAATGCGCTTCTGGCTGTGGTGCTCCTCTTGCCCCAGAATCTCATTGCTGATAGAAACCGAGGAGGATAACTGATGAAACGGGCATGGAAATTATTCGCAACAACTATCCTGGCGACGATTCTATGTCGCCCCTGTACTTTTCTGTCGACTCAACAGCCGGATGGTATGAGCTGATGTCTGATCCGGTTGGTGGCCAAAAACGCAACCACCTGCCGGTGGAAATCGTCTCGGACGATCTTCCGCCGGTAGCTACAGGTGGTTGTTTGGCGCTGGAAAAGCGCCTGGTTTGGTGGTGACAAAATCCTCAAACTGGTGTAGAATGGAGGCAGATCACTGTTCATCAGGTGCCGCTACCTTGTTCTCCGACCACCTTCCTGCCAACGTCCACCTGTACCTGAATGCGCTGAGCTTGCGGCGGCAGAAACGCCGTTCGATCGGGATGGCAGGGTCGACCTTCAGGTCGACTGGTACACCAACTCCTGCGCCTGCCTGGTGTATGAACAACCCAACGTCATGACTAACCAATTTGGCCGCTACTGCACCACCAGCCCAGCCAGAGTCCATTCCAGGGCGATAAGTCCAACGTAACGGCC
This sequence comes from Chloroflexota bacterium, assembly GCA_034717495.1. Classification (NCBI taxonomy): domain Bacteria; kingdom Bacillati; phylum Chloroflexota; species Chloroflexota bacterium. The sequence goes on from JAYELL010000108.1 coordinate 82,244, forward strand.
GCCTTTCAGATCAAAAGCAAGAACTCCGTTGACAAGCTGTGGTTTGCCAAGCAGAACGCCAAGGAGTGGGAGCAGGTGGAGAACAAGCTGCTCGACACGGGCTGGACTACAGAGCAGTGCGTTGCGCTCTACCTGGAGCCTGGCCAGAACTACCGGAACCGTTATGATATTAGCAAGGCGCCAGCGGATAAGGCTCAGATGGACAGGGCCAATAACAATCTGGACCGCTGTCGCCAGTAAAGACCGATCATCATGAAATGCACCAACTGAGGAAGTGACCTGGCTCCAGAAGACAGTTTCTGTGGCGTATGCGGCGCGCAATGCCCCCACCTGCCCCCTGCGTTTGCCGATGCGCAGGCACGTTCTTCGCTGTTAAAGAGTCAGCATGACGCCGGCCAGTTGACTCCAAGGTCAACTTGTAGCATGCCGCGAACGTGATATAATCTCTTCATGATACCCGCAATCATCCCGGCTGCTGGCCTTTCCACACGCATGGGCGGCGACGTGCCCAAACCTCTGCTGCCATGGGGTGATCGCACGGTTATCGAGGCGGTTGTGACAGCAGCATTGCAAGCTGGCGCAACGCCGAAACTATCGGTGGTTGTCACAGGACACCGCCACCAGGAGATCGAGGCAGTATTGAAGGATCACCCGGTGCGCTGTGTGTTCAATCCAGCCTACCAGCAGAAGGAGCTATTGTCCTCGCTGCAGATCGCTTTGCAAGCCCTGCCAGAAACCTGTACCGGAGCGCTTCTCGCTCTGGCTGACCAGCCGCAGGTAGGGCCCTCGGTTATTGCCGGGATCCTTGACACCTTCCTTGGCACAGGACAACGCCACATCGTCGTGCCAAGCTATCAAATGCGGCGCGGGCATCCCATTGTCCTGCCTCGATGGCTGTGGCAAAATGTGCTGAAACTGCCCGCCGGAGCCACACTTCGAACTCTGATCGAGGAATACACAGAAAACATCCATTACCTGGTTGTCGACACGCCGGTGGTGCTCCAGGACCTGGATACGCCCCAACAATACCAAAAAGCCCTGGCAGCCCAGACGAAATCCAATGGAGCACTTATGTCCACTCAACCCACTCTTACCACAGAACGCCTCGTACTCAGGCCTTTCTCCATATTGGACGGTCCCCAAGTACAACATCTTGCCGGCAATCCGGCGGTAGCTGCCACAACCCAAAACATTCCCCACCCGTACGAGGATGGCATGGCGGAGTCCTGGATCAGCACGCACGAGGACCTGTTTGCCGGCGATCAGGGTATCGTGTTCGCGGTCACGCTGAGGGACGGCGGTGACCTGGTCGGCACGATTAGCCTGCTTGGCCTCAACCGCGGGGATCGTTTTGCCGAACTGGGTTACTGGATCGGTTTGCCCTACTGGAATCGGGGATTCGCCACCGAGGCGGCCCAGGCCCTCATTGCTTACGGTTTCAGCGGATTGAATCTCAACCGGATCCAGGCAAGACACATGACGCGAAACATGGCATCGGGCCGGGTCATGGAAAAGACGGGGATGCAATGTGAAGGAGTACTCAGACAGCGCATCTTCAAGAATGGCAGGTTCGAGGACATGCGACTTTTCAGCATCCTGCGCAGCGAGTACAGGGGATAACCGGCGATATGGATTCTTTTTACCACAAACTTCAGGATTTCCTGACGGCCGGAGAAACGGTTGCTGTGGCCACGATCACAGAAGTGCGCGGTAGTGTCCCCAGAGAAGTGGGCGCCAAGATGATCATTCATCCCCTGGGCGCCCACGTAGGCACCGTCGGCGGCGGCTGCGGAGAAGCTGACGCCATCAGGGCGGCCCTGGATGTGATCCAAACCGGCCAACCCGCGACCGTCCATGTCGACCTGACCGATGACCCGGCCATGCAGAGCCTCGGCGTCTGCGGTGGAATCATGAACGTATTCATCGAACGATGGAGTCCGGAAACCTGAGGGCTCTTTTCCGTGATCTACCGAAGAAGAAACCCCTGTGGAATACACCAATGACAGAAAAATTCCTGGATGCCCTGATTTCGTCCCTTGAAGACCGTCGTCCCGTTGCTGTGGCGACGGTCATAGCTGCATCTGATGATGGACCGATCGGGAACAAGGCCCTGGTCTGGCTCGATCAGAATCCCCTGGGTGAGCTTGGACTTGGTGGCCTGGAAGCCAGGGTTCTGGAAGAGGCCCGGACGGTTCTAGAGGGAAGAAATCATCAGGTTCTGGTCTACGACAGCGAGACTGGTCAGGTGAAGGTCTTCGTGGAGGTCCAGCAACGCCCTCCTGACCTCGTTATCGTCGGCGCCGGCCACATTGCCATGCCACTGGCCCGATTGGGAACCCTGTGCGATTTCACTGTGACTGTGCTGGACGACCGGCCTCAATTCGCCAACCGCCAGCGCTTTCCCCAAGCTGACACCGTTCTGACGTTACCCCTCCAGGCGACTATGCGAAAATGGGCCGCGGCCGGGCGATTGGACCTCGACACTTTTGTTGTTTTGGTCACACGAGGCCACCAACACGATATCGACTGCCTGCTTGAAATCCTGGACCAGCCGCTGGCCTACATCGGCATGATCGGCAGCAGGCGCCGGGTACGTACCGTCTTCGATCTGTTATCAACCGAGATGGGCATTCCGCCCGAGGCCTTTGACCGGGTCCATGCCCCCATTGGGCTCGATATCGGCGCACGCACGCCGGCCGAGATCGCTATCTGCATCATGGCAGAGATCATCAATGTGCGTCGCAGTGGCCCGGCACCTTCAATCTCCGATGAACGAAAGTAATCCCATGCAATCAAACGACATCCTGACGGGAATCAAGGTGGTCGATCTGACCCAGGCTCTGGCCGGCCCCACCTGCACCATGTACCTGGGCGACATGGGCGCCGATGTCATCAAGGTTGAACGACCTGGCAGCGGTGACATGAGCCGCGACTACGGCCCCCCTTTCATCGACGGTGAAAGCGCCTATTTTCTTTCCATCAATCGTAACAAGCGCAGCCTGACACTCAACTATCGCAAACCGGAGGGGTTGCGCATCCTCCACCGATTGATCGACGAAGCCGACGTGTTTGTCAACAATCTTCCCCGACAGGCATCGTTGGAGAAGTATGGTCTTTCGGCAGAGACGTGCCTGGCCCGCAATCCCCGGTTAATCCATCTAAGTATCACCGGATTCGGGCGCACAGGGCCCTATGCCGACCGCAGCGGCTACGACGTCGTCGCGCAAGCCATGTCGGGAACCATGGACCTGACAGGCGAAGCGGACCAGCCACCATTGCGCTTTCCGGTCGCCATCGCCGACATCACCGCCGGCCTATTTGGGTTGATCAGCGTCCTGGGCGCCCTGTATGCCCGCGAGCGAACAGGGAAGGGCCAGGCGATCGACACCAGCCTGCTGGAGACACAACTCACCTGGCTCAGCTACGTGGCCGGCAGCTACTTCGCCACCGGAGAACAGCCAGCGAAACTGGGCAACCTGCATCCATCGATCACCCCCTACCAACCCTTCAAGACGGCCGATGGCCGATGGATCATTGTTGGGGTTGGCAGCGACCGGCTGTGGCAGGCCTACTGTAAAGTCATTGGCGCGGAGGACACCCTGATGAACGATCCTCGCTACGCTACCAACAGCGCCCGCAACGAAAACCGACCCACCCTGCTTCCCCTTCTTGAAGAAATCATGGGCAAAAAACCAGCTGACCACTGGTTGGCTGAACTTCAGGAGGCTGGCATTCCCGGCGGGCCGATCAATACAGTGGAAGAGATCCTGGCTGACCCCCAGATAGCAGCGCGGCGCATGATCGTCGAGCTAAACCACCCGGTGGTCGACCTGGCGAAATCCCTGGCTTTTCCGGCCAGGTTCTCCGATACACCCATCACCTACCGACTGCCTCCGCCCCTCCTGGGCGAGCACACAGACCAGGTTTTGACCGCACTGGACTATTCGCCTGGTGAAATCGAACGGCTTCACCAGGCCGGAGTGGTCTGATGCCTGGCTACCCGCGGAACGTCGGACCGGGGAGTCAGGCATCAGACCACTCCGGCATTGATTATGTCGAGTGGGAAACGAACGAAGCACTGCCCTGTCAGGTGGGCGCACTGTTCGCCCGCGGCAACGCGCTACCTCAGATACGGAACCCCGACCGGTTGGCGGCCGCAGGCAGCGAGGCCGATCAATACGAACTAATTCGCTCCACCATCCTGGATGCCCTGGATGCCATTATGACTGCACTGGAGATCACGGTCGATAACCTGGATGCCTTTCGAGAGGAATTGGCCTCAGCCTCCCTGGTTGCCGCCAATCGTGAACTTGCGCCCCTCGGGGTAATACTACTTGACCTTTCCATTAATGAGTTCCGGCCCTGGGATGGCGGGCCGAATACCGAGGAATCATGACTGACAAAACCGGCAAGAACAACGATGGCGGAAACAAGACCCAGGATAAGCTACCCGAGGACAACCTGGTTACAACCCGGCACGAAATCACAATTGATGGGACACCCATTCCCTACACCGTGACCACCGGCACGATTGTGCTAAGAGAGGAAACGGATAAAAAAGATAACGACGACAAAAGGAATGAGGCGGATGGCGAACAGCCCAAGGCATCCCTCTTCTTCGTCGCCTACACACGCGATGACGTGGACGCCAAGGAGAAACGTCCCATCACCTTCTCCTTCAATGGCGGGCCCGGCTCTTCCTCCGTCTGGTTACATCTGGGTGTCCTCGGTCCCAAGCGTGTCCTGATGGACGATGAGGGCTGGCCCCTGCCACCCCCCTACCGGCTGGTCGAAAACGAGTGCTCGGTGTTGGATGTGACCGATCTGGTCTTCATCGACCCGATCAGCACCGGCTTCAGCCGCCCTGTACCCGGTGAAGAGGCCAAACAGTTTCACAATTTCACCCGGGACATCGAGTCGGTGGGTGATTTCATCCGGCTGTATACCACTCGCTACAAACGCTGGAGTTCGCCCAAGTTTCTTGCCGGCGAGAGCTACGGAACGACCCGTGCCGCCGGCCTCTCCGGGTATCTGCAGGAACGCCACGGCATGTACCTGAACGGCATCATGCTGGTATCCAGCGTGTTGGATTTTCAGACGATTCGTTTTACCCCTGGCAACGACATGCCCTTTCTGCTCTATCTGCCCGTCTATGCAGCAACCGCCTGGTATCACAAACGACTGCCCGACGACTTGCAGCAACTGGAATTGCAATCGCTGCTGAATCAGGTAGAAACCTACGCTATGACATCCTATGCGCTGGCTCTGCTGAAAGGAGATGCGCTTAGCCGCGACGAGAGGCAGGAGGTGGTGCAAACTCTGGCCCGCTACACCGGTCTGAGCGAGGATTATGTCGATCGCACCGATCTTCGCATTGACATCCAACGTTTCACCAAGGAACTTCTTCGGGATCAACGACGAACTGTGGGGCGGATTGACAGTCGGTACACAGGAATCGATCGCGATGCAGCCGGCGAACACTTCGAGGTGGATCCCAGCATGAGCGCCACATCAGGCCCGTACACTGCTACCTTTAACGACTACGTGCGCGATGAACTCCAGTACGAAAGCGATCTTCCCTACGAGATACTGGCGCGTCTCTACCAGACCTGGAGCTACAAGGAGTTCGAGGGCAAGTTCGTATACGTGGCGGAAACCCTGCGCAAGGCTATGACGGCAAATCCCAGTTTGAAGGTTCATGTAACCAACGGATACTACGATCTTGCCACCCCCTATTTCGCCACCGAGTACACCTTCAATCACCTGGGGCTGGACGAAAGTTTGCGGGATAACGTCAACATGAGCTATTACGAGGCGGGGCACATGATGTATGTGCGAAAACGCTCCCTCGTCAAGATGAAAGAGGAACTGGCGAGTTTCGTTGAAGACGCAATTCCTGCGCCGCAGCAGGAAGACTGATACTTGCCGGGAGTGACACCGCCAAAAACCGTCACTCCCGCGTAGGCGGGGATGACGGCTGCCAGATGCGATTGCCCTGCCGGACAGCGTGCTGGCGCGTGACTTGTCGCAGGAACCGTTGTATACTGACAATGACATCAGCGACCGCGGTTTCTCTGGCGTGAACACCGTGCCCCTGACAAACGTGTAATGGCTGAGTCGTGCAGCATCTTTCGTTCAGCTCGCGACCGATTCGTTATGTTCAAACGACCCTGGCTACTGATCGCAGCCACGCTGATCGCTCTCACCTGCCTCATCCTTGCGGGCTACTGGCTCGTTGGGGATCTGCCCGCGCCCACGGCTGATAATCTCCGTGCGGTCACGGCCAGCACCCTCATTTTCGATCGCAACGGCCAATTGATCTACGAATCCATTGGCAAAGAGGGCAAACAGACTCCCCTGTCATTTGACGAGATGCCGGAAGCCTGCTGGCACGCCACCGTGGCAGTCGAGGACAGTCGCTTTTTTCTGCATCCAGGAGTCGACCTCCTCGCCATTGGACGGGCAGCCTGGCTGAATTGGCGCAACGGAGGGATCGTTTCAGGGGCCTCAACCCTGACCCAGCAGTTGGCGCGCAATACCCTGATGACCACGGAGGAACGCTATGAACAGTCTTTCCGGCGCAAGCTGCGAGAAGCATGGCTGGCGTTGCGCATCGAACAACGCTTCAGCAAACAGGACATCCTCGCCTACTACCACAACCAGGTTTACTATGGCAACTTCGCCCATGGCCTGGAGGCCGCAGCCCAGGCCTACTTCGGCAAGTCGGCCCGCGAGTTGGACCTGGCTGAGTGCAGCCTGCTAGCTGGGCTGCCCCAGAATCCGCCGGGCTACAATCCGCTGCACCATCTGGAAGCGGCGCGCCTGCGCCAGTCGACGGTGTTGGGCCAGATGATTCTCAACGACCTGGTCTCCCGCGAAGAAGCGGAACTTGCCCTGGCGGAAACCCTGCATTTTGCTCCCAATCCCTTCACGATTCAGGCGCCCCACTTTGCCAGTTACGTCGAAAGCCAGGCAGCGGGGCTTCTGGGCTTCGACAGGATCAGCCGCGGCGGCCTTCGGGTTCACACAACCCTGGATCTGGATTGGCAACAGCAGTCGGAGCGGATCGTGACCAGAAGATTGGACCAACTGGCCGCAGACAGGGAAGCTCCGCCCGACCGGCGCGTGCAAAACGCAGCCGTTGTGATATTGGATCCCCATTCGGGCGCCATCCGCACCATGATAGGCAGTCCAGACTACTTCGATCCCACAATCGATGGCGCAGTCAACGGCGCTGTGGCCCTGCGGCAACCTGGCTCGGCCATCAAGCCGATCACCTATGCCGTTGCCCTGGACCCGCAACGCGCCGCCGACTCCGGGGAGCAGCCGCTGACGGCAGCCAGCGTTATTGCCGATGTGAGAACGGTATTTTCTACCGCCGAGGGAGAACCCTACGTACCCCAAAACTACGATCGCACCTGGCACGGTCCGGTCGGTATACGCACCGCCCTGGCCAGTTCCTTTAACTTGCCTGCGGTCAAGGTGTTGGATCGCATTGGTGTAGACGCTTTGATCAGACAGGCACAGCGCCAGGGTATCACAAGCTTTCGCCCCGGCCAGCGCTACGGACTGGCACTGACCCTGGGCGGCAGCGAGGTCAGCCTGGTGGAACTAAGCGGGGCCTATGGCGCCTTCGCCAATGGCGGCCTGGCCGTCGAGCCCTATGCCATCGACCGAATCGAGGACGCCGATGGCAATATGCTGTTTGAGATCGCCGAGCCGCGACCGCCCGGCAGAACCGCACCACTCCCTGAGAAGCGGGTACTTGACCAACGAATCGCCTATCTCATCACCGATATTCTGAGCGACAACAATGCCCGCGCCCAGGCCTTCGGCCGAAACAGCATCCTGAGACTCACCAGACCGGCTGCGGTAAAAACTGGCACCACCACCGATTGGCGTGACAACTGGACGGTGGGCTATACCCCGGATCTGGTGACAGGGGTTTGGGTGGGCAACGCCGACAATACACCGATGCACGGCGTCAGCGGCGTGAGCGGTGCAGGCCCTATCTGGCACGATATCATGGAGATGAGCCATCACAACCTGCCCGTTCGTGACTTCCAACAGCCACCAGGACTGGTGCGCATGGAGGTGTGCGCCGACTCAGGATTATTACCCACCGAGCATTGCAGCAGGCGCCACTCCGAGCTGTTTATCGCAGGCACCGAACCGGTTGAATTCGATACAGTATATCGTCCGGTTCTGTTGGACAGCTGCAGCGGTGGCCGGGCAGGTCCCGACACACCTGACAATTGTCTGGAGCAGGGCACGATCCGGGTCTACAGTCCTGAACTGCAGGAATGGGCCAGGGCCCACGCCGACAACGCCGGATTGGCTGGCAACCTTGACGACACCCACCAGTTCAACGTGCCGGTCCCAGGAAGCGGGGCAACGGAATCGGACCAGTTGGTGCTGACGAGTCCCGATCCCGATCGCAGATTCCGGCTTTCAGAGTCTCTGCCCGATGAACTCCAGCAAGTGAGGATTGCCGCCCATCCCGGACTGGAGACTCCCGATCAGGTCATGTTTTTGGTGGACGGCAATCCGGTCGGCAAGGCATTGCACGTGCCCTTCGAGGTCTGGTGGCAGCTCAGTCCAGGCCCGCACATGATCTCGGCGGTTGCCGAGCTGGCAGGTGGCGATCAGGTCACGGCGAAAGCCCTGTGGATTGATGTGCAGTAGGAGATATCATGGAACGAAAAACCGCATTCCCCATCCTTGTTGTAATTCTGGTGCTGCTCTTCTCGCTGGCGATCTCAGCTTGCGCCACCCCGCCGCCAGAATCAGGAACAGGAGGGGCGACAGAACCTGCCACCGCGCCTCGAGTCGGGTCACCAGAAAACGATCAATTGCCATCATCTGACACCCAGCCGGAACCAACGAACGAGGGCCGAGCAACCGGCGGCCCAGTCCAGGACCTGCCTCCAACAGTCATTGGCACGACGCCAGAAATGGGCCAGGAGCATCCCCTCGACGCGCCAATCGTGATCCGATTCGACCAAACAATGGACGCGCAGAGCACCGTAGACGCGTTCTCCATCGAACCGGAAGTCGCAGGCACCGCCCGAGTCCGGGGTACCGATCTGGTTTTTACACCAAAGGAGTCTTTCGACCGGGGGCAGTCCTTCCAACTATCAGTTAATAAATCGGCCACGGCAGTGAACGGCAAGCTGCTGGCGTCCCCGGTGCAATTGCGCTTCAACACCGCCGGCTTTCTGGAGGTGACCAGCTCACAGCCCGCAGCCGGCAGTCAAAACGTGTCGATAGACACGCCGATCACCGTCGTCTTTAATCGCCCCGTCGTGCCGTTGACCGGACTCGACCAGGCCGATTCCCTGCCCCAACCATTGACTTTCGAACCAGCGGTGATTGGCGAGGGTCAGTGGCTTACGACCAGCATCTACACCTTCCAGCCCGAGACACCCCTGGCTGGTGCAACCGATTACGTGGTCACCGTTTCGGCCGGATTGCAGGATACAACCGGGGGATTGCTGGTCGAGGACACGGTCATCGATTTCCACACAGCAAGTCCCATTGTGATCGATTTGCTACCTGCGGGGCAGCAAGTCTTCCCGACGACCGCGATCAGCGTGACCTTCAGCCAGCCGATGGATAACCTGACCAGCGAGGCTGCCTTCAGCCTGCGCAATACGCTCGACGATATGCTGATCGACGGGAGCAATAGTTGGTCGGCAAATGACCGGGTGATGCATTTCAAGCCCCATTCCCCGCTGGCTTACGACACTGCCTACGTGGCGCAGATAAACGACGGCGCCCGGTCCGCCGGGGGCGGATCGCTGCGGGAAGACTTTCAGGCCCGCTTTGAAACTGCGCCAGTCATCGCCGTTGTCGACAGCGATCCGGCCGATGGCCAGGAGTCCGTTTCGCCGGAACGAGATCTCAAGATCGGCTTCCAGGGTGTAGTCGATGACGATACGCTTAACGGCAAGACGATCACCATTCTGCCCGAGCCCACCAGTGTATTCAGCTATTTCTCGCGCTATGAGAATCGCTGGATAATCCGCTGGCCCATGTTGCCACAAACGCCCTATGAGATCATCCTCGACCAGGAAATTGCCGATGTTTTCGGCAACACGCTGGATGAGGATGTCGAGATTCGCTTCAGCACAGGCAATCGCAAGCCTTTCGCCCATTTAACCGTGCCCAACGAGATCGGCACCTATGATGCCTATACCAACACCCTGATCGCTGCGAGCTTCCGCAACGTCAGCCGCCTGGATTTCGATCTTTTCAGCGTAAGCGAGGCCGACACCCGTCAACTTCTGGGACCGGATCAGTGGGAAAGCCGGCACCAGTATCAGCCCGAACCGGATGCACTGATACGCCAGTGGTCGGCGGAAGTGGCCCCCGAGGTCAATGCCAACATGCTGGAAAAGTTTCCCCTGGCAGAGGATGGTGGCCCTCTGGATGCAGGCATCTACTGGTTGGAGATGCGAGCGCCGGAGGTTCGCTACCGAACCGGTCCCAGCACCCCCGGACAGGAGGTTTCCCGGCATCTGCTGGTTGTGTCGCCGCTCAACCTGATCGTCAAGAAGACCGCCGACGAGGTGTTGGTCTGGGTTACCGATCTGAAGAGTGGCCTGCCGGTGCCAGACCTTCCCGTTCGTGTGACCGGCCCTTCCGGCATTGCGGGAAACAGCGATTCCGACGGTGTGTTCCGTGGGCCCGTGAAACTGCTGCAACCCTGGCAGCCACTGACAGTGTTTGCGGGAACCGAAGCACCGACAGGATCCTTCAGTCCCCGGCCCTACGGCGTTGTCAGCACAGATTGGCAACAAGGACTGAGTCCCTGGGATTTCGACCTGAGAAGTGAATTCCCGCCGCCCGAATGGCAGGGTTATTTCTACACCGATCGACCCATCTACCGGCCTGGGCAGACGGTCTTCTGGAAAGGGGCGATCCGCAAAGATCAGGATACCACCTATTTTCGGCCAGACACCGGAACTGAGCTGGAAATCACGATCCAGGATGGGCAGGGCAACCAGGTGTTCAAAGGCGTCGAGGAAACCAATCTATTTGGCACGCTTCATGGTGAATTCGCCCTGGACGAGGAAGCGGGCCTCGGCTCCTATCGACTGGAGGCCAGGCTTCTCGATGCGGGCCCCGCGTCCGGCAGAAAACCCAGTTTTTCGCACAACTTCCAGGTGGCCGAGTACCGCAAGCCGGAGTTCGAGATCGAACTGTTCACCGACCAAGACGAATACCTGCAGGGCGAAAGCGTGGCAGTAGATGCAGAGGCGCGCTACTTTTTCGGAAGCCCGGTGCCCAATGCACGAGTCGTCTGGTCGGTGTTTAGCAGCGATTCCTATTTCAACTTCACCGGAGATTCCGGGGGCACGTGGTACAGCTTCAGCGATTACAGAGGCTGGGATCCTCGAGAGCACCAGAAGCATGGAGGGCCAATTACCAGCGGCGTTGGCGAAACCGACAGGCAGGGACGATTCTCCTTCGAATTCGTGGCTGAAATTGCCGACAAGCCCCAGAGCCAACGCTTCAGCATCGACGTACGTGTGGTTGACGCCAGCGATCAGGAAGTGTCTGCCAATGCGGGTGTAACCATTCACAAGGCATTGGTTTACCCCGGTATTGCACCCCGGGACTATGTTGGCCGCGTTGGTAAGAGCAGTGCCATCGATCTGATCACGGTCGACTGGCAGAGCCAGCCGGTTCCTGGTCAGCCTTTGAGCATCCTGGTCAGCAAAGCCGACTGGAAAACCGTACAGGAGAAAGCTGAAGATGGCAGGTTCTACTGGGTGACCCGAGTTGAAGAGACGCCGCTCATCACCGAGACCCTCTCCGCTGGCGAAGATGGCGAGGCTGTTTTTGCATGGACGCCGGAAGCAGGCGGCCAGTACAAGATCAGTGTCGACGCTGTGGACGAACAGGGCAACCGGGCGCGCGCCGCAGCTTTCCAGTGGATCAGCGACGAGCCAGCGGTATACGTGAGTTGGCAGGTCGAAAACAACGATCGAATCGATCTCATCGCGAACAGTCCGATCTATCAGGTCGGTGAGATAGCCGAAGTATTGGTTCCCCACCCCTACCAGGGTAACGTCGAGGCGTTGGTGACAATTGAACGCGGCAGTATCATCGACGTCGAAAGAATCACGCTGACGGGCAACAGCGAAACCCTGCAGATTCCCATCGAGGCCAGCTATGTGCCCAATGTCTACGTATCGGTCGTGGTCATCAAAGGTCAAGGCACTGAGGGCAACGACCTGGGCAGCTTCAAGTTGGGATATGTTGAGCTCCCGGTAGATACATCCACCCGGGAACTCCAGGTTAATCTGACTGCCAGTCAGGTGGAGCTGAAACCTGGAGACCCGGTCACTTTCACCCTGGAAGTGAGCGACCACGACGGGCAACCGGTGCAAAGTGAGTTCTCGATGGCTCTGGTGGATAAGGCTGTCCTTAGCCTCTCCCGCGCCGACGAACCAACGATGGTTGAAGCGTTCTATCGCCAGCGTGGCCTCGGCGTTCAGACCGCCAGCACGTTGGTCTATAACCTGGATCGGCTCAACCTGCAGTTGCGGGAAGGCGCCAAGGGGGGCGGCGGTGGCAGCGCGGATGAATCGATGTTCGATGTTCGCAGCGAGTTTCAGGACACAGCGTTCTGGGAGCCGGCGATCGTCACCGGCGCCGACGGAAAGGCAACCGTCTCTATTACCCTGCCTGACAACCTGACAACCTGGCAGCTAGACAGCCGCGGTCTTTCAAATGACACAAAGGTCGGGCAGGCCAAGGCCGAGATCATCACGACCCTGCCGTTGCTGGTTCGCCCCGTCGTTCCTCGGTTCTTCGTCGCAGGCGACCGCGCTGAAATCGGAGCAATCGTCCATAATAACACCGACGCGCTGATCGACGTGGTGGTGGAAATCGAAGCCAGCGGCCTTGAGATAGATGGCGAACTGGCAAAACCGGCCGCCATCGAACCATTCGGACAAGTGAGGGTCTCCTGGCCCGTGAAGGCGATATCATCCTCCGAGGGCGCCTCAGCGGGGGAGACGCTGATCCGTTTTACGGCCTGGGAATTGACCCATTTATCTGACGCCCTACCACTGCGGGATGGCGTCGAGGTCACCATTCCAGTCTATCGCTACAGTTCTCCAGAAACGGTGGGAACCGCAGGTACGGTTGCCCTCGGCGAAGAACGACTGGAGGTGATCGTGCTTCCGCCGAATATCGACCCGGAGCAAGGTGACTTGCGTATTGTCCTGGAGCCGTCGTTGGCAGCGGGTATGATCGGCAGCCTGGAATGGCTTGAGCTCTTCCCCTATGAGTGCAACGAGCAGATCGTGAGTAAGTTCCTGCCCAATCTGGTAGCCTACCGGTCCTTGACGGACCTGCAACTCGACGATCCTGAACTGGCAGACAACCTTCAGAGCCAGATTTCAATTGCTCTCCAGAAGCTGCTGCAACGCCAAAACCCTGACGGCGGATGGGGCTGGTGGGGTGGGGAAGAGAGCCAGGCGTTCGTCACGAGCTACGTTGTCTATGGACTTGTCGAGGCCGGTAAAGCAGGCTTCCATGTGGACCAGGATGCGCTCGACCGAGGGCTGGACGCACTGGATCGCAGCCTCGAACCGGTCGATGACCTGGAAGGCTGGCGCCTCAATCAACAGGCGTTTTCGCTTTACGTGCTTGCCGAGGCGGGGCACGGGGACATGGCACGCTCCGTCGGGCTGTTCGAGGTACGGGAACGGCTGGCTCATTATGGACGGGCCCTGCTGGCGCTGGATTTCGGCCTGCTGGAACAGAAAGGAGAATTGGCTGCCAGAGCCCGCATCGACACCCTGCTGGAGGATCTGACCGGCGCAGCCATCCTTTCGGCCACCGGCGCCCACTGGGAAGAAGAAGCACACCATGGCCAAACCATGAGCACCGATACCCGCAGCACCTCCATGGTATTGTCAGCGCTGTCCAGGCTTCAATCGGACCACGCGTTGGCACCCAATGTGGTACGATGGCTGATGTCCGCCCGGAAAAGCGATCGCTGGCAAACCACCCAGGAAAACGTGTGGGCCATTATTGCCCTGACCGACTGGATGGTCGCCACTGGCGAGCTGGAGGCCGACTACAGCTATCTGGTCGCGATAAACGGTGATGAGTTGGCCGACGGTACGGCAACCCAGGAGAACCTGGATACCCCCGTCGAACTACGGGTAGCGATGCAGGACCTGTTCCTGAATCAGGCTAACGCGCTGACGATCTCCCGTTTTGCTACGGCCGGCCAATCGGGAGAGGGTCAACTCTATTACACAAGCCACCTGAACACCTATCTGCCGGCCGCAGACCTGGAAGCGCGCGATCGGGGAATCGTGCTGGCGCGGGAGGTCGTTGCCGTCGATCCTGTCACCGGCGAGGCCGGCGACAGGCAGGTCAGCGAAGCGGCGGCCGGAGATATTCTGCAGGTCACGTTGACCATCATCGCCCCCAACGATCTGAATTACCTGGTAGTAGAGAGCCCCTTGCCTGCCGGGACGGAAGCCATCGACACCAGCCTGGCAACTACCAGCCAGACCTATCAGGGCCCGCGATTCGGGTCAAAGCAGGAGCAAGCGTATCCGGGATTCTGGTGGTGGACGCCCACCCACAACGAAATAAGGGATGAAAAGGTGGTACTTTTTGCGACCGCTTTGCCGGCCGGCACCTACCAGTACTCCTACCAGATGAGGGCAAGCCTGCCGGGGGACTTCCATGTGCTTCCCGCGACAGCACAGGAGATGTACTTTCCGGAGGTTTGGGGCCGCAGCGGCGGTTCGTCGTTCACCGTCATCGGTGATTAAGGTTCGGTTCAGCCCACCCCAGAACCATGGCCACTGCGAAGTCATTGGAGTGCGAAAGGCTCAGTCGCCACTGTGTAAGGCCAAGTGCCTGCGCCCGGGACAATGCTTTGCCGTGGAGTCGAATGCCAGGTTCACCTGACGGTTGCCGGCATACCTCGATCTCTGTCCAGTCGATCCAACCGCCATCGTGGGCTTCCTGGGGCGCCCAACCAGTCCCCAATGCCTTGCTGACAGCTTCCTTGGCGGCCCAGCGCGCAGCCAGCGACTGAGAACGCTCCGCGCAGTAGTCGATCTCGCCTGCGGTGAATACGCGCTTCAAAAAGCGCTCGCCCCAGCGCGAAACGGCCCGCTCAATGCGATTGACCTCGACAATGTCGACTCCGATTGAAAACATGGTTGTAACGTGATACCGATCAAGTCTTGCTGGGAACGGCGGGCGTCATAGTGACGCGCGTGTTTTCACCATTGAGGGTATTGCTGGACCGGCCAATGGCATGATAGCGGAATCCTAACCCCACCATCCGTTCCGGGTCATAGATATTGCGTCCATCGAAGATCACAGGCTTTGCCATGGCACGGAAAACACGCTTCATGTCCAGATGCCTGAATTCGTTCCACTCGGTGCAGACGATGATGGCATCGCAACCCTCCGCCAGATCATAGGGATCCTCAGCCAGCTGCAGATCGGCAAGATCGCGGGCGGCGACCCCCATTGCCACGGGATCGTACGCCTTTACCTGAGCGCCTTCGTTCCAGAGAAGGTGGGCAATCTCTACAGCGGGCGCCTCGCGCATATCGTCGGTATTGGGTTTGAATGCCAGACCAAGCAAGCCAATCACCCGGTCCTGCAATCCGCCCAGTTCCAGGCGCAATCGGTGAATTGCCTTGCGACGCTGGTCCCGATTGATCTCCATGACCGCCCGCAAAAGCGACGGGTGGGCACCGTGGATCAAAGCCATATGCTCCAGCGCCAATACATCCTTGGGGAAACAGGACCCGCCATAGCCCAGTCCCGCATCGAGAAAATAAGGTCCGATGCGTCTATCGTAGCCCATTCCCACGGCCACTTCTTTGACATCTGCTCCCATCTCTTCGCAAATGGATGCAATCTCATTGATGAAGGAAATCCGCGTTGCCAGGAAGGCATTGGATGCATACTTGATCATCTCGGCAGTGCGCAGGTCGGTCACGACGATGGGCGCCCGCAGTGCCAGGTGCAGTTGTGCGACCTTTTCCGCAGCTTCCTTGTCGAGGGAGCCAAGGACGACCCGGTCCGGGTTGAGGAAATCGTTGATAGCCGCGCCCTCACGAAGGAACTCAGGATTGGAAACCACAGCAAAATCGATAGGGGCCGGCTGGTTTTTTGTGATGATATCGGCAACCCAGTCGCCTGTACCGACCGGCACCGTGCTTTTGTTGATGATGATCAACGGCGCTGACATGGTGCGGGCGATCTCCTCTGCGGCCATGCGAACGTAGCGCAGATCGGCCTCCCCATCGACCCCACTGGGCGTCCCGACTGCAATGAAGGCGAACTCTGCAGCTGCCAGTCCCTCGGAATAAGAGGTCGAGAAGGTCAACCTGCCCGCGCGCACATTGCGCTCGACCACCTCCTCCAGGCCTGGTTCGAAGATCGGCATGATTCCCTGATGCAGTTGTGCGATCTTTTCCTCATTGATATCCACACAAACAACCGAATTGCCCAGGTCAGCAAAACAAGTCCCGGTGACAAGGCCAACGTAACCGGTGCCAACGACGCAGATTTTTTTCATAAACGATGAAAAACCTCCATAGCAGCTTAATCTAGCCAGAACTCAGGCTGGAAGTCCGTTCCACCTGGGCAGTCTCCACATCGGACCAGGCAAGCTGCCTGCGGCGGAAATACCAGAGTCCCAGGATCGTGATGGGAAACCAAAGGGCGACATGCAACACAACGGTGTAGCCAAAGGCCAGTTCCTTATTTACCCCGTAGGCCGTTAAAACCGCAATGCCCGGCGCATCGAAAGTGCCCACATAACCTGGCGCCGAAGGGATGGTCGTGGCCAGATTCACGATGCCATTCATCAGCATCAACACGAAGAAGGGCACCGGAAATCCACCGCCCAGATGGGCAAAGCCCTGCATGACGAACCAGTATTTTACTGTCTCCGCCAGCCAGATGAAAACCGAGGTGACAAAGACCATGATGACATCGCGCCCGCTCCTGAAAAAGAGCAAACCCTCAAGAAACCGGCCCAGAAACGCATCAGCCTGATCCCGCAACCTGGGAGGGATGAGCCGGCGAACCGTATTCTCATAGACCCCCTGAGTAAGCTCAGGTTGCGTGGCAAAGAAAAAGAAGAGAGCCAGGGCAATCAAGAACGCGGCGCTAGCCCCGACCACAAAAATGCGGAAATCATCAGGAATGGGCACAAAGGGCAGAGCGATAAATACGAACAACAGCATGACCAGTCCATCGAAGACGCGCTCCACAACGATGGTCGCAATACTGGCGCTCATGGGGATATCATCGGTGCGCTTCAAGACATAGGACCGCAGAACCTCGCCGGCACGCACCGGGAAAATGTTGTTGCCCATATACCCGATACAAACGATCGAAAAGAGACGCCACATCGGGACTTCCTTGATCGGACGGAGCATATAGTGCCAGCGCCAGGTGCGCCCCCATACACCCACAAAATAGATCAGGACTCCCGGAATCAGCCAGTAATAGTTGGCTTTCTTAAGCCACTCGAATGCAGCTTGAAGATTCAGCCCTCTGAGTGCGAGATACACGAAGACTGCGCTTATTCCGAGACCAAAGAACAACCGTAAATATTTTTTCATGCGGGATGTCGCAGCATATCCAGGGATGTACAAGGGGCGCCGCCCTCGCCAACCCGTTTACCACAATAAGGTGGGTGGCGCACGACTTCAAGCGCCATCCCTATGCTAACCTGCATTGTATGATGCAAAGATGAGGTAGTATAATACATCTTTTCGCGTTCTGCCCAAAATAGAAAGACGGACCAAGCAAGTCAATGCTCGGCCCGTCCAGTGAAATTGTATCTCGAATAGGTCAGCTAGCTGGTGCCGGTGCTGGTTTGATATTCTGAGCCGGCATTACCGAATCGCCAAGGATCCGCTCCAGCGCCATAATATGGCTGCACACGCCCATGCGTACGGCCTCCTCACAGGTACAGTGCCAACGCCCTTCCTCTTCGTAAGTTACCCGGTAAGTGTTATGTTCCCCTTCAAAGGTGGCCTCAAAACGGTTGAACTCAACTCTGTCCCGCTCCTGTGCATACTGGCGTGCCTTGATAATACGACTGACCAATCCAGTGTCCATGCGGTCCTCCATTTTGGTAGGCTATGGATCCAAACGATAATGGCAGGAGAGTCCCTACTTGCCTCTGACAAAAAACAGAGGACACCCCAGCGCGCGTAACGCTTCAGTGTCCTTTCGTAGGCCCTTTCTTTACGAGTGGCATCCAAGCTCTGGGCATAAAGTTCGGTCTCCTTTGTCAGCAAGGACTGGATCCAGTCCCCTCGCCAACTTGTACTCAGTATACCCATTCGGGCCCGCTTTGTCAATCGATTTATCCACCGAAACCCCTACGAAATTCATAAACGTCGTTGCGCTTCCACCCACTCAATCTGGCCACGATTCGCGCTACGGCTGATGGCGCCAGTCCTTCTGAGGTCAACATCTCTACCGCACTCCTGACCTGAGCCGAGTTCCAGACCTCCTGATCCCTGACCTGACCCGTTCCGCCGAGCAGCAAGGTAATCTCACCGCGCGGTGGGTGTTCTGTGAAGTAAACAGCCGCATCGGCCGCCTGCCCTCGCCACATCTCCTCGAACCTCTTTGTGAGTTCCCGGCCAACGGCGACGGAACGATTTCCGAGTACGGCCAGCAGATCCTCCAGGGCGGCCACCAGTCGGTGGGGGGACTCAAAAGCCACCACAGTGCCTGGTTCGTCGGCTACCTGTGCAAACAGCGCCCGCCTCGCCGCCGCCCTGCGGGGCAAAAAACCGACGAAGAGAAATCGATCTGCGGGCAGTCCTGAAATGACCAGCGCCGAGGTGATGGCCGATGGCCCTGGCACCACCTGAACATCGTGCCCTTTCTTCAGCACTCCGGCCACCAACTGGTATCCCGGGTCGGAAATACCCGGCATCCCCGCATCGGATACCAGCGCTACATCCTCCCCCCGATCCAGAACCTCAATAACCCGCGCCAATCGACTCTGTTTTCTCGAATCGTAGGCATCGGTGAAGGTCACCATGGATGTCCCGATGCCATAGCGATCGAGCAAGTGGCGCGTCACCCGCGTATCCTCGGCAGCGATGACCGCCACCTCGGAGAGAACGCGCTGTGCCCGAAGGGTGATATCCTCCAGGTTGCCAATCGGCGTACCAACCAAAAACAGGGTTGCCATTCAGCCTCACTTGCAGAATCAGAACAGGCGTGCTACAATAACACTATGTCAACTCTTCGGGTTCGTTTGAGATTGCCCCTGCCGCCGAGCATCAACCAACAATATGCGACCGTCAATGGCCGCCGCGTCCTCAGCCGGCGATCCCGGCGTTACAAAAATCATGTCGTCTCGCATATCAACAGCCTACGACTCAAGGGCAAAATCCCCGAAGAACTTATCGTGACAGCCAAGCGCGGTTTTGTCGCTCTCTTCATAGACTTTTATTTCGAAACGCCATTGCGAAGGGATCTTGACGGCGGATTGAAGATCGCTCAGGATGCGATTTGCGACGGAATCGGCACCGACGATCGACGGGTGGTCGACATCCACCTGGTTAAACGAACTGACCGGGAGAATCCCCGCATTGAGGTAGAGTTGGAAGCCCTGGAGTGCTGGTCGTTCGACGGCCGCCAGTAGGTCCCGCAACTGGACTATTCAAATGACTCCGCCAGACGGAAAATAATCCCTGACCCCCACGGTTCATCGATAATCAGCAGCGCTAATTGGTCACTGATAGTCCGCTGCACGTCCTCCATGCTGAGCGCCATGCCCTCCACGTTGTAACCAGGATCCAGCCCAAGCCGTCCAACAAGATTCTGTAGCCGCGCTATTTCGACGCGGGCAAAAGCAGACTCGCTGGAACTGGGCAGAATGGCAACCTGGTCTCGATATAGGACATTCAGAAAACCGTAAACCTCCCCTTGGCGGGCCGCAATCGTTTCGCTCTGAGATTCCCACTCTGGCACGAGCGAAATACCAAGAGCGCCATTGGCGATCATGGACTTCAAGGCCAGCCAGTTCAGATACCCCAGCACGACCCCTGCTTTCTGCGAAAGCAAAAGCGAAGCCTCCAGGTTTTCATCGTACAGAGCCTGGCGCAATCCATCCTCGGCAATCAGCGCCCGGGCGAGAGCCGCTCTGGCCCCTTCTATCTGGCCAGAATCCCCACTGTCCCATGCCTGCAGAAACCGGTAGACAAGCTGGTGACGTTCGTTGATGGTGTCCAACAGGTGGCGAGGTTCAGGCACCGTTTGCCGGAACGAGGGCAGGAAAGGGCCCTGCACAAGCCGCGCATCGGGTAGGCCAACGGGCTGCCGGATTAGATCGCCAATATACTGTGCCTCTCGCTCAAAGCCGGCTTCCTCGTACAACCTGAGTAGCCTGCGGGCGATCTCCTGGCGCTGCACGGGCGCCAACAATGGACTGTAGCGGGCCAGCGTCTCGGCTTGGTCAAGACTGGGCCGAGCAGTTTCCGCCATATCCAGGCCAAGGAAACCTTCAGCCGCTGCCAAAGAGGCCTCTGCCCGTGTGATGTCGGGCAATGCAGGACTGAGGGCTGCCAGCGTGTGCATTTGTTGATAGGCCAATGCCACAAGATCAAGAGCCCCGGCCGTTTCAAACTCTTTGGCCAACGCCTGAAGATCGCCAGCCCGTTCTGCATCGGACAACACAGAGCTGTAGGCCAGGATCGCGTAGGCCGTATCCGGTTCGCCGGCCTCCAGAGCCTCCCAGATGAGCGTCCCGGGGGCCTCGTCGAGCAACGTCAAGACAGCGATATCCGGCCGCACACGCGTCGAATCAACTGCCGTAGTGGGATCTTGCCAAGTCCAGCCCTCCGCCTGTTGATCACGAAGGACAAAAAAGGCAGCAATCGAAACCAATCCCACGACCAGGGCAAAGATCAGAAGCCCAATCAGGATGAATATGGGCCAGTTTCTCGTCCGCCGACCGGCATCGCCCTCAGATTGGGCATTGCTTGTGACTGAACCCTGCATATTTCCTCAATTGAAAACCGGCATATGCCGTCAACGTCTGCCCGCCAACAAATCGTGAGTATACCATGCTGGCTTTGGCCTGTCCAACATCGCCGGGTGCAGTTGGATCGATACCTTGCCGACCGCCGACTGCCGTCCGTCGTCCGCGGTATTCTGAAGGCCGCGTCGCCGTGTCGCAAAGTCGCCGTGTCGCCATGTCACAATGTCACCATGTCGCCGTGCCGCCCCTCTCCGTGTCCCTACCTCACGGTATGCCTAGCTCACGCACCGCTTGCTGCCTCTCGGCACGCCTGCTGGCGTAGCGTGCTGGCGGCGTCCCCCCTCTCCGTGTCCCCGTGTCGCCCCTCCCCGCGTCCCCGTGTCTCCGTGTCTTCTGGAAGCTGTCTTCCCAGCACATTGTTACCTGCGAAACTTCAGCTGCTAAAAAGAGGGAGTGGGACTACCCAGGAAGAGCAATGCATGTTATCATCTGACGTTACGCAGTTCTTCCGATGCCTTCCCGACCACTGACCGCTGACCGAGGACCGCCTGTAAACGACGACAGACCGCGGCCTGCCGTCTTCTGAAAGCCATCGAGAGAGACTATGGAGCAAAACGATTTCGAAAAGGCTCCTCCTGGTGGAGGCCGAAAACCAACCAACTATCGCTCCATGCGACAGCGCGATGATCGCAATCTTTTCCTCGCGGTCATCGCCTTCCTGTTGATCGTCGGCGGAGGATTGATCTTTCTGGTCTACGGCGGCGGCGCGCTCATCACAGGGATGGCCTGCCTGATAGCCGGCGTGGGACTAATGGTTCTGCTCTGGCTGATCCTTACCGTGATAGAGAAATGGGCGAACCGTTAATGAGCAGTAAACATGGCACGGTTAGCCGCGAGTTCACCTTTGCCGAATCAAATGGCATGTGCTAGAATAGCGCCCATGTGTCGACACTTGACGCGCATGGCGCGCGCAGAGGTCTCCGGCTTGACGGTCGCCCAAAAAAGCGTTTCGATGACCGGAAGCTGGCGAGGTGGAGATTGCAGCCAAAAGCCAGGTTCGCAGCCAAGGACGGACTTCCTGGACTGGATTTTCGGTGGAACCACGCGTTGATACAGACAAAATATGAGCAAGTGCCCGGGCTCGATGCCAGCTTTCGGCAACCGGTCCGGGCTTACCTTTGCGTTTGCCTGAACGACTGCCATCATTGCAACCGGTCTCAGACCCATTCAGTTTTCAGGCAATAAGGAGTTCAAAACAATGGGCACAGCCTCTGCAGGCAACAAAGAAAACCGCACCCTTCCAGCATTGATTATCACAGGCCTGATAGTTCTCTTGATTTTGGCGATGGTATTGCCCCCGGTATCGCTTCCGTCGAGAATCGCATCTGCCGGTATGGAATCGATCTCTGCCAACACGGACAGCGAGGTTTCGAATTCCGATGGCACGCACGTTGCATTTCCCGCCTACGGCGTGGCTCAAGACTTCAGAACGAAACTCACGAGCATCGACAGGTTGAAGTTTCTTGCAGGCGAGGCAGGCGAAGAAGCCCGGCTGGCCGCGGAACAACTTCCAGGCAATCTCATTCCAAAGAGCCCGCTCTACTCGCTCGAATCGAAGGGAACTGCCCCGCTGGCATCGGTGTTGACAGTCGGTGTGCCCAATGACAGCCTGCCCTATGAAACCCTTGATCTCTATTCATGGGCGGATTCGCAGTGGCAGTTCATCCCCAGCCACGTGATTCCCTGGCAGGATGACGATAAGATCCTTGCTGAGCTCAACTTCGTTCCGTCATCGTTCATGGTGATGCAAACCGAGGCCAATCCGCCGCGGGCTTCGTCAGTCCTGCCGGCAGGCAAGGCGCTGCCGGACAAGGGGAGGGACGCGTTGACCGATATCAATCCCTACGGGCTCTTCCTGGAGGGGGATGGCACAGTCCGGGGAGACTTATCGGCCGAGGCCACAGTGACCGGCTCCTATGGCGTCGTGCCCACCGTACGAAATTGGGCAGATGACGGCGTGGTTCGGACCGATCTGCTCGACAATCTACTGCTCAGCCCCGAGCTGCAATTCAATCAAGAGGAATCGATAGAGGGATTGCTTGCCAGTGGCAACTACCCCGGCATCGAAATCGATTACCGCGGCCTCGATCCAACATTGAGCGGTGAATTCACGGGGTTTATCGGCCGGCTCGCTGATTTACTACACGAAAATGGAAAAACGTTGACCTTGCGAGTGGAGCCGCCACGCCAGATTGCGGAAAACCAGTGGCAAACCGGCGGTTACGACTGGCGTGCACTTGGCGAAGTGGTCGATAGCTTCAGGATTCCAGCACCGATCGACCCAGAAGCCTACGCACCCGGTGACCAGGCCGAACAGCTGCTCGACTGGGCAGTCGGTGAGGTACCGCGCCATAAAATCGAACTCGTATTGCCGGCCCGCAGCGTGGAACAGGCCGGCGCCTATTTATTGCCGATGGGCTATGATGAGGCATTGACCCCGCTGCTGGGCGAAGGCCGTTCCACCAAGCCAGTTCTTGTACCGGGCGAACCGGTCGATCTCACCCTTTTCAACGACCGCGTCATCGGCGGATTGAGCTATGACGATCAAAACGGCATGTTTACCTATTCCTATCGGGACGACTCGGGACACATGCGCACCGTTTGGATCGAGAACGCAGCCAGCATTGCCAAAAAACTTGAACTGGTCGGGGACTACAACCTGAAAGGTGTTGTTCTCGAGCATCTTTTCGAGGAGGGCTACGACCCTGATGTTTGGAGCGTTGTGAGGGAGTTCCTGGCCGGCGAAATGCCGGAACGATCGAGCAACTACAGTGTCGTCTGGTCGATTACCGATCCCACAGGCCAGGTCTATTCCCAGGAACGCCCCCTGGATGCCGCTGGCTTGACCTTCGTGCCCCCGGCAGCCGAGGGCCAGGTCCAGGTCAATGCCAGTATTGCCGACGGCGGACGCCTTGTAGCCGCAGGTAAATCCTTTGAGTTGGTGATGGCGACGGCGACCCCTGAAGCCACCGCTACGCCCCTCCCGACGCCCACGCCAGCTGCCTCGCCCACACCTGAACCAGCGAAGTTCGCCTCCATCGTAGCGCAGCAGACCGTCAACCTGCGGGATGGACCCAGTACGGCATATAAGGTCGTCGGCCAGGTCAAGGCAGGAGAAACACTGGAAGTGACCGGGAAAAACGAAGACGCCAGCTGGTGGCAGGTCGCGCAATCGAACGGTGATCCCGCATGGATTGTGGCACGCCTGGTAAACACCAGAGGGCCCATCGATCAGGTAGCGGTCGCCACGGATATTCCTGAGCCGCCCAAGGTAGCCTCCTCTTCAGGTGGTGGCGGCCCATCGCCAGCCCCGAGCCGGGCAAGTACTGGCTTTTTTGGCTACGGTATTCAGGCACACATGGTCGACAATTCTCAGGCATCTCAAGTCATGAACATGACCACTGGTATGGGCTTTAACTGGGCAAAACAGCAGGTCGAATGGAAACGGTTCGAGCCCGATCCAGGAAACTACGCCTGGGGCGCGCTTGACCCGATTGTCAACGCCGCGGGAGCTTCCGGCGTCAGCCTGCTGCTGAGCGTCGTCAATGCACCCAGGTGGGCACGCGGTGGTGGGGCCGATCTCAGCGTCGGTGGCCCGCCGGAGGACCCAAATACCTTTGCCAATTTCCTGGGCGCCCTTGCCGGCAAATATTGCGGTAGCTCGGTCAAGGCCCTTGAGGTATGGAATGAACAGAACCTGCATTATGAATGGGGCAATATGAACATTGACCCGGCTGCCTACATGCGGTTGCTGAAGCCCTCCTACAATGCCATCAAACAGGCCTGCCCCTCGATGATCGTCGTCAGTGGGGCGCCGACCCCGACTGGTGCGCCGGCACCCTGGGCCATGGATGACTTCGCTTACCTGGAGGGCATGTACCAGAACGGGTTGAAGAACTTTTCTGATGCGATCGGTGCCCACCCCAGCGGCTACAATGTGCCGCCAGATATAGGCAGCAACGAAGCCTGTGCGACAATCCAGCGCACCGGCAACAGCTTCAATGGACCCTGTGACGCCCCCCATCATTCCTGGAGCTTCCGAAGTACCATGGAAGGCTATCGAAACATCATGGTGAAATATGGCGATGGCGCCAAACGAATCTGGCCCACCGAGTTCGGCTGGGCCGCCGGCGGTGCCTTTGACGACCGTTACGCCTATGCCAACGACAACTCTTACCAGGAACAGGCCGAATGGACTGTGCGAGCCTATCAGATGATGAAAAACTGGGGTTTCGTCGGCCCTGCCTTCCTCTGGAACCTCAACTTCCGCGTGGTAGCCAACGGCACCGAAAAAGCGCAGTGGGGCATCGTCGATCCTGGCTGGGGAGCGTTGCCGGCCTATAGCGCGCTGCAGGCCATGCCGAAGTAGTATCGATAAATCGACACGGAACGATAGACCCATGCCAAAACAAATCGTTTTTCTTCTGGTTGTGATAACGCTGCTGGCCACTGCGTGTGGCGCTGCCGAGCCCACCTTAGCTCCTACACCGACAAAGACGGCTACACCCCAGGTAGTGGCGACAACGGTTCCCACCGATACACCGACGATGGTGCCACCGACCGTTACACCTGTGCCTGAGATTCCGACAGACACGCCTGTGCCACTACCCACCGACACGCCGCTACCGGTGGAGAATACACCTGAACCGGTCGATAGTCCTACAGCGGCAGCAGCGCCAACCGACACGCCGCTGCCGCCACCACCTCGGCCTCCAACAGGCAATCTGACCAGTATGGCTTCCCCCGACTTCGGCGCCCAGGCTTTTCTCTGGTGGCGCGATGATGTGGCAGATAGAGACCTGACCCTCATGGAGAACGCGGGATTCACCTGGGTTAAGCAGTGGTTCGCCTGGGCGGATATCGAAGGCCGTGGCAAAGGGCAGTACGATTGGAGCATCCCCGACAGGATCGTCAACCAGGTTGAGCAACATGGCCTGAAGTTGCTGGTGCGGGTCGATCGTGAACCATCCTGGGCCGGACCACCCCCGGGCAATACGCAGCATTTTCTTGACTTCCTGGCAGCGCTCACATCCCGCTACAAGGGAAGAATCGACGCTATCCAGATATGGAATGAACCAAATTTGGCCCGGGAATGGGGCGGCAGGCCACCCAATCCTGCTGAATACGCCCGCTTACTGCAGCTGGCCTACAGCACCGTAAAATCGATCGACCCTGATGTGAACGTCATCACCGCAGGCATGGCCCCAACCGGGACATGTTGCGATACCGCCATGCCTGATACCGACTTTTACACGCAGCTATACCAGGCTATGGGCGGCAATTCTGATGGCTATTTCGATATGCTCGGCGTCCACGGCGCGGGATTCGCCGCCCCCCCGGAAGTATCGCCAGACGAGACTGCTGCCAATAAACCGGATTATGGCGGCGAGCGCTTCTTCTCCTTCCGCCACATCGAGGATATCCGGAACATCATGGTCCAATTCGGAGATGCTGACAAGCGGGTGGTCGTACTGGAATTCGGCTGGACCACCGATCCCAGGCCGGACAGCCCTTACTACTGGCATGGTCGCGGCGCGGGAATCCGCGAGAAGAAAAAGGCTGACTACCTGCGACGAGCCTACGAATGGGCGAAAAACAACTGGCAGCCCTGGATCGGCCTTATGAGCCTGATCAATATGCCGGATCTTGAGTGGACCGAGAACGACGAGCAGTATTGGTGGGCCATCATGGATCCGAGTCCAGTCGACCAGCTGCACTTCCGCCACGCGTACGTCGAGCTCTGCCTCTATTTCAACGAACAACTGGGACGGCCCCGCTGCCAATACGCGCCTTAGCCCGGTCAGAAGACGGCGGTCAGCGGTCGGCGGTCCGTGGTCGCCTATTGACGCCGCCAGTCGACCACATGACAGGCGGCGTCTGCTTCAACGCCATCCCTGTGATGAACCTCAACCACGGGGCTGATGATGGCTCCCGCGCCGTCGACGATTTGAATATAGTGCACGTTGGGCGTATCGCCCAGGGGAAAATCATACTGGCCCCGGTCGAGTTCGCCCGCCTTGGTTTCGACGACCTGTTCATTTCCCCACTGGTCGTAGCGCCAGAGACGAACACCACTGAGAGGAGCACCATCCAGAGCGCGCACGGTGCCCTTGATCGAGGCACCCGAACAGTTTTCCGAACTATGGTGCACTAGCCCGTCTTTCGTAAAGGGAAAGGCCACTGCCGATAGTTCTGGCGCTTCCAGCGTGGGCGTCGGCGGAGCGGGCGTTACGGTGGCAGGCTCCGAAGCAATCGTTCTTTCAGGTTCATTCCCCTGGGCGACATCAAGTGGCGCCTGATCGGAGGGGATGGCCGTAAAAACAGGTTCGCCTGGCGGCACGACTGCTTGTTTCTCCTCGGTGACGGGATCTGGTGCCGACGAAGGCCTTTCCGGAGCCGGGAACCGGGGAAGAAACGCGTCGATATCGAGATCCCTCAGCATATCACCCGCCGTTGCCACAGCGTCCAGTCTCGGCACCTGGACGGCGGGCACCAATCTACGCGCCATCGTAGCGCCAAGTACAGCTGCTGCTAACACGAGAAAAAACGCCAGGCCATAATACCGTCGTTGTCGCATAATTCAACTTGCCTGCATAACCCTTCGATGCTATAATCAAGCCCTGTCCGGGGCGAGTAGCTCAGTTGGCTAGAGCGCTGCGTTCACATCGCAGAAGTCAGGGGTTCGAGTCCCTTCTCGCCCACCAATTGGGAACCGGCATCCACTGGGAGCCGGTTTCACTTTTGTCCACCCCCCGATTATACCTGCTGTTGGCCCACAAACAAGTTCATGAGTCCGCCCGCCACCCATCGACCCAATATCTGGTCTCCCCTACAGCTGACCTGGCAGGACTCCCTGGTTCCCTGGGTGATCGGGTCAATCGTCGTTGGAATCGCAGGGGCATGGCTGGTTTGGCTGGCCACGCGCCGACGATGGCAATGGTCATCTGCTCTGCGGAGCTTTCTGGCTTCGCAGACGGGCGAAACCTTCTCCTGGCTTTTCCGGCTGGCCTGGTTGATTCTCCCGGCGTATGCCACTTTGCTCATGGGCCTCCTCTCCCCTCGCCTCATGGGTTTGACACAGGTCAGTTGGGGAATCGACTTCGCGTCCGGGGTGGCGTTTGCCCTTTTCGGTGGAGGAATCTTGTTGATAGCGGGTCTATCCTATCGACGGAGCCACACCACGCCCAGGCAAATCAGCTCCACCTCGGACTCCACAGTGCGTGCCATCCGGTTGATCCTGGAAGCTGGGGCGCTACAGTGGCACTGGGCCTTTTACCGCGCAGCGCTCATCGGCAGCGCCCCAGCCGGCACTGTAGATAACCTGATCGCCTGGGGCACCTGGACAGCCGCAGCCCTGGTCGTAACTGAGGGTATTCTCAGCCCCCTCTTCTGGAGGGACCTTCGCACTCCGGGCCTTGCCGAAAGACGTGTGTTGCGGGCCGTTTTGCTGGTGGCCACCAGCGTCCTCTACCTGATCACTGCCAATTTCTGGCTGGCGTGGGCTCTGCATGCCAGCGTCGTCCTGATGCTGGAACCCCGCTTCGTTTCCCTGGTACAGCCGGGCATAAATGACCATGAAGGTGTGTAGATCCGGCTGGTAGCCGGACAATCGTGGGTTACTAAACACCCGGGTTCTGCCCCGCTGTTAACACCCACGCTGGCGCGAATTCCTCAGAAATCAATCAATTCAAAAACCGGCAAATCGGGGGATTCGCCGGTTCTCTTCGCGTGAAAGTGAGTTACGGAAATGCTGTTATTGAATGATGAAGTTCAGGGCTATCAAAATAATCAACATCACCCCCGCAACAATGAACAGGCGCCGCAAATCCACAGCCACGTAGTGGTACTCGGCGGCAAGATCAACCTGGCCTGACGACCCGCCGGTGCCGGCAGGTGCCGTTGTCCCTGTTGCCGGGGCTGCCAGTGTAGTGCTGGCCGGAGCAGCCGCGGCCTGGGCATTGGTCTTGCCTTTTTGCGATCGACGTTTGCGAACTTTTTTTGCCATAAGTGCTTTTCCTCTGCGATTGTGTGTACGGCTATTATACGCCAGCCCGTTCCTGTCGTCAATTTACAGATCGTCGGATCTGTCGAATCCCCTGAAGCGCCGCACACGGCCAATGAGACGATCCCGCAGCAGCTCCGCCTCATCCAATCCAACCCGTAACACAATCAGTCCGTAAATCGCCATACCGACAGCCGTCGGTATGGCGACCAGGAGCAGAGCACCAATCAAATTATCGGGAAGCCAATTGGCCAGCAGCGACACCAATGGCCACAAAACCAGGGCCATCACCCCGGACGCGGCGATGGTCCTTAGTACGGTTGATCCCCCGCGGAGGAAGCTCAGGCTGCCCAGCTGGCGCCGCAAAAGCAGGAACATGATCAGAAAATGACCGGTGTGTTTTGCGGAGTCAGCCAGGACGAGCCCCAGATACCCCAGGGGCTCGAGCAAGAAAAAGGCCGCCACCAGATAAACACCCACCGATGCCACCCCCACCAGGGCCGGTGTCAGGGTATCGTTTCTTGCATAAAAAGTGTAATTGAGCAACCAGTCCAGCGATGCCGGTATGAGCCCCAACAGGTAAAAATTGAGGGCTGTCGCCACTTGTTCGGAATCAGCCGGTGTAAAGGCGCCACGCTCGAACACAAGCTGCACAATTGGAAACGCCAATACCCACAGGCCCACGGTAGCAGGCACGATAAAAAGCAAAATGGTTCGAAACCCGACACCCAGGGTTTGGCGGAAGGAGTCTTCGTCACCAGCGGCGAAGAATCTCGACAGCGAGGGAAGCGCTGCCAGGCTAATCGCAACAGCTATCAGGCCATGGGGAAGCTGAAAAAGGGTGGTGGCATCACGCATCCAGGCCAGGCTCTGTTCGCCCGTTCCCGAGGCCAGGCGGCGATCGATGATCACCTGCACCTGGCTGACGAGCAACCCAAACAGGATCGGCAAATAAAGGATAAAAATGCGGCGCAAGGCGGGATGGCGCAACCCAATACGCAAGCCAAGCTGCGCGCGCCAAAGATCAGGCAGCATGATGGCCAGTTGCAGTATACTGCCGAGCAACACGCCAACAGCAAGGGCATTGATACCCAATCGGTCGTGCAACGTGAGGGCGGCAACGATAATACCAAGATTGAAGATCGCCGCGCTAAAAGCAGGAAAGGTAAATCGTTTGAGGGCAAACAGAGCCCCGGTGACGACGCCGGCCAGAGCGAAAAACCATAAGGCCGGTGCCATGATCTTAAGGAGGTCAACAGTAACATCGAGCAGATAATCGGGAAAACCGCCAGCCACAAGTCGTGCAACAGGCTCAGCGAAGATCTCTATCAGCAGCACGACAATGGCGGTCAGCAAGCCCATTACTCCGACCACGCTCCCCACAACCGTACCAAGTTCGCGACGCCGCTCGGGACGAGCATAGTCACTGAATACTGGCACGAGAGCTGCGCTGAGCATGCCGCCGATCAACAGATCGAATAGCATGGTAGGAATGGTGCTCGCGGCCTGAAAGGCGCTCACCAACCCCGTGGCGCCATAAAAATAGGCAATCGTAGTTTCCCGAAAGACCCCCAGAAAACGGCTGACTATGTTTCCGATGGAGATAATCGTTGCGGAGCGCGCCAGGGAAGGGTTTTCTTCCGGAGGTGTACCCGGACCTGGCGAAACGTTTTGGGAGAGAGGTGTGTGAGACATGATAAAGGAGTCCCTGGCATTGTAACGCAGTGCGCTGTTTGCAGGCAAATGACAGCACAAACGGTCGGAAAGTCCAAATATAGACCATTGACTCCCTTCATCTCACATGTTATGATCACATGTTATGATATTCTCAAGCTCTTGTCTTCGTCCGACTTCGCGGCTTCGTGATCCTAACGCTGGGCCTGAGAAGTAACCAATACACCTTGATAACACATGAGGCCGTGCAGGGGAGTCCCGGCAAAACCGAACTGACGCTTTGGGCAACAGAAGAATAAGGGGTGAAAACATGTCAAACCGGACAATCTCAGTTGTAACTGTGTTGATCATGGTGATTGTGTTGACCGCGGCCAGTCTCGGCGGAAGCGCACCACAATCGTGGATAGCACTGGCGCAAGAGCCACATCAGGCTTCCGGCCAACCAGTATCTGCTGTACCAGACGACCCAACACGCAGCTTCAGGGCCGCAGCCCTGGCAATGGGGTCATGTTCATCCAAAACGCCGGCCAGTGGGATCCCTCGTCAGGCTCAGGACAGGCTCCGCGCTTCCAGGCCTGGGGCGGGCCGGCCGGCACCAGGTGGTTGTCGGATGATGCGATTTGGATCACACTTTTTGAGGCAGAGGACACGGGGACACGGCGAGGGAGCGACGCGGGGATTTTCGTCCCATCCCCGCGTCGCCGCGTCCTCCGCCAGCGCCGTCAATATCAAGCTCTCCTTCCCCGGCTCCAATCCCAACGCACGCATCGAGACACTCGACCCGCTGGACACGGTGGTCAGCTACTTCTTCGGCAATGACCCCGATAAGTGGCAGCCTGACGTGCCGGTTTGGGGCGGGGTGCGCTACGTGGACCTGTATCCGGGCATCGATCTGGAATTGAGCAGCGGGAAGGGCCAATGGGATTGGCAGTTGATTGCGAAGACCCCTACTCCCTCCTCCTCCCAGGGGGAGGGCCGGGGTGGGGGTGGGAGTGTGCGCCTGCAGGTGGAAGGCGCAGCGGTAACCGGTGTGGAGCAGGGCGATCTGCTATTGGCCTTCCCGACGGGAACAGTAGCACTGGCCTTACCGCAGGCCGATTTCATCTACCGCATCGAAGGCGAGACCGGACAGTGGACAAGTGGCCAGCTGGACCGCAACGCCGGGGGCACTTGCTTCGCACCACTGGCGAACGCCTGCCGACGATCCCTCGGACCTGCTTTTCAGCACCTTCCTGGGCGGCAGTAATAGCGACAGTGGCTCCAGCATCGCCGTGGACAGCGCGGGCAGCATTTACATGACGGGCGAGACCTGGTCCGCCAACTTTCCCACCACGCCCACCCAGCAAACGGTCACACTAACCTCCGTCTCAGATGCGACAATCCTGGAGGGTTATCCTTTCTTGAACTTCGGCGAGGTTATCGACATATGGGTGGGTTATGACGACTACTCGAACCCAAACGGAGAGATCGCACGCGGCCTTGTCAAGTTCGACCTGAGTAGTTTTCCCAACAGGGCTGATATCCAGAATGGCACGTTGCGTATCTACTACAAGGGCCACTGGGAATTTCCTGATTGGGTGGACACGATCACAGCCTTTCAGGCTCAGGGCAACTGGCAGGAGATGTCGGTCACCTGGAACAACAAGCCTGGCTTTGGCAACAGTTATGGCAGCGTAGACGTGGTGGCCGATGGAAACTGGCGCTGGTATGAACTCGACGTAAAAAGCCTGGTTCAAGACTGGGTGAATGGCACCTATCCCAATGAAGGCATCGTGCTGCGCGGGGAAGAGGCGTCAGGGGCTGAGTCCTCCTGGCGTGCATTCTACACTCGCGAGGGTAATAATCCACCGGAACTGGTTGTGACCTATAGCAGCGCGGCAAACACGCAACTCATGTGCTCTACCGCCCCAGATGCGAGCAATGCGCAAAGCACCAGCATTATGAAACGACTCAACGCTTCCAGATTCGACAGCGATGGTCCAAGGCGCCAGCATCAGAGCGTTAAGTAGGAAAGATGCCACCACGACAATGACCTTGTCCCTGTAAGGTCTCTTCGCGTCTTCGCGTCCCCCATCCCCGCGTCCCCGTGTCCCCCATCCCCGCGTCCCCCATCCCCGTGTCCCCGCGTCCCCCATCCCCGCGTCCCCGTGTCGCCCCTCCCCGCGTCTCCGTTTCCCCCGCGGCACTTTAGACCTGTGGGCTGGCGCGGCTCCGGCATTAATCACCGACGCCCCGCCGCACCTGCTCAAGGATTTCTGAGGTTGAGCGCCCACTGACGTAGGGCAGGTAGACCACGCGGCCACCCTGCTGCTCCACAACGATGACCTCGGGCGGTGTCTTTTGTCCTGGACCCCAATCCCCACCTTTTGCATAGATATCGGGCTTAATGAGCTGCACGAGTCTCTCGGCTGTGGGTTCGTGGAACAGGACGACCGCGTCGACCGATCGCAACTCTGCCAGCATGAATGCTCTGTCTGTCTCATCCAGAATGGGACGTCCGGGCCCTTTCAGCTGCCGCACCATGGCATCGTCGTTCAAACCGACGAAGAGGAAATCGCCCAGGGCCCGGGCTTGCCGCAGGTAGTCGACATGCCCCCGATGAATAAGGTCGAAGCAGCCGTTGGTCAACACCACCGTGGCACCCACCTGTTTTAGCTGTCCTGACAGCCGGGCTGCGTCATCGTAATCAAGTATCAGTCCCTGAGGTTCCATGGAGGGCCTTTCCTTCCCGTTCTTCATCTTGAGTGTTCTGAGATCACTTCGGCCCACTGGAAGGGCTGAGAACACAGAATTTTGGGGCTGGGCCTGCTTAGAAACTTGTGATTTCCGAACCAGCCGTGTGTCATCCTCGCGTGCACCCCGGAGGGGCCCGCGAAGGCGGGGCATCAGAGCGTGAACTCCTGGCTCTCGCTCGAACTCACGCTAGGACGACCAATTGTGGCACGCGATGTCAATGGACTCCCGCTTGCGCGGGAGTGACGGATGCGTGAGTTTGTAATACTGGCGCATCCCGCGACCGCCGTGGGATGGATCACTAGCTAGCTCTCACCTCTCGGTGGCCTTACCTAGCTAGCTCACGCACCGTCTGCTGACGTCTCGCACCGCTTGCTAGCGTCACGGTACGCCTAGCTCACGCACCGCCTGCTACCTCACGGTACGCCTGCTGGCGTGGCGTGCTGGCGTGCTAGGCCGCATCGTCTGCTGGCGTGGCGTGTTGCCGTAGCGTCGCAATGACGAACTACAATATCTGGATGAACTGAACATCAGCTCTGCCAACGGGATCGCAGCACAGCCCAGGCGAATTTGGGCAAGGCAAGCTGGCGACGCCAACGCCATGGCTGGGTGACTAAACGAAATAACCATTCCAGATGCAGATTTTGCACCCAAACCGGTGCGCGTCTCTGGACGCCAGCGATGTGGTCGAAGGCCCCCCCTACTCCGATCACAACAGGCACGGCCAGTTCATGCAAATAGCGGGCAATCCACTTCTCCTGGGCTGGTGCCCCGTAGGCCACGAGCAGAATATCTGGCCGTGCCTGGCGTACAAGTTCGATGATTCCGTCACTTTCTTCATCGGAAGGTGAACCCGAATAGTCATTGACTACACGAAGTTCCGAGTGTTCGGCTTGCAAAACCTCGGCAGTTTGGCGTGCAGTCCCGGGAGCAGCACCCAGTAGGAATATCGTCCATCCTTCAGCCGCTGCCTGCCGGGCAATCAGCGGCAACAGATCAGACCCTGTCACCCGCTCAGGCAATGGCTGGCCCATAACCCGCGCCGCCCACAGCAACCCGGCACCGTCCGCGACCACGAGATCAGCAGACTTGAGAGCCTGGCGAAACTCGGCATCTTCCTGGGCCATTATCATAAACTCGGGGTTGGCGGTCGCCAGCTGGTGTGGTTCTCCGGATCCGATCCATTCACGAATTATGTCGAGTGTTTCTCCATAGGTGACCACCTGAACCGGCAGCCCCAGGATCTCGACAGTCTCTGCACCCATGAGTCTACCCCGTTTGCCCCAACACGCCCAGTTGTGCCACTTCTGCCAGGACGCGTTCCGGCTGCAGATCTGCCATGCAGGAGCGGTGCCAGCAGCCGTCGCGCAGGCCCACGCTGTGTTCGACATAGCTGCACGGGGAACAGAAGGGCTGGGCACGAACGATGCCAACACGCCCGCCCGGCACCCAGGGCGCCCAGGCCAGGTGATTGGACGGGCCAAACAGGGCAACAATCGGCACCCTGGCAGCGGCCGCCAGGTGCATGACACCCGAATCTGCTCCTAAAAACAGAGTAGATCGCTCAAGGAGAGCGGCCAGCTGCGGCAACGTGGTACCGCCGGTCAAATCGAGGACGGGCTGGAGCATGGTTTCACTGACCCGCTCTGCGCCATCGGCCGCGGTGCCAACCAGAACAACCTGCGTACCATAACACTCGGCAAGTGCATCGCCAACCACTGCCCACTTTTCAGGCTCCCATCGACGAGCCATTGCGTAACCGCCAGAGCCTGGATGGATGGTAACAAGCGGCCGGTTTCCCAGATCGCTCAACAGATCGTTCGCCCAGGCGCGGTCGGAAGAAGTAACTTGCGCTTCCAGTTCCAGGTTTTCGGTGGTGGCGCCCAACAGCCCTACCACCTTGAGCCAGTATTCGACCTCGTGATAGGCGCCGAATCCCTCATCCCGCGCCCGATGGCTGAGCCATGCACCGTTTCCATTGTCGAGGCCCACGCTCAGCGGCGCCTGCGACATCCCGGCTATCAACCGGTATTTCAGCGCTCCACTCTTAAGTGTCATGTGATGAAGAAATAAGACCGCAGCATACCCGCGGCTGCGAATCGTTGTTGCCAGTGCGGAAAAATGAGAGAGGCCAGACGGCCCCTGGACGAGGGTGCGCGGCATGCGATACACCCGGTCCACCAGCCTGCTGGGTACCACAGCAGCCGCTGATGGCGTGGTCAGAAGGTCGATTTCAGCAGATGAAAAGGTCTCCCGCAAGGCCCGAAGAGCTGGCGTTGCCGTCAATAGGTCTCCAATGTCGGCCAGCTTCACCACCAGCACGCGTTCGCCGGCAGCGAGGCCAAATTCGCTTTTCACCGCTGAATCCACACCCTCTGCGCCATCGCCCTGGACTCTCATGCTGCACCCACCTTCTCCAGGACCGCCAGAGTTTCCCGGGCACAGCGTTGCCAGGAAAAGCGCTGGATATTGGCGAATCCCTCGGCGCGCAACCGGTTCCGCAACGCCTGATCGCTTAGCAACCGATACAATCCATCGGCAATCGCCTCCACATCCAACGGATCCACAAACAAGGCCCCGTCACCCGCAACTTCAGGAAGGGATGACGTATTGGATGCCAACACCGGCGTGCCACAGGCCTGAGCCTCCAACACGGGAAAACCAAAGCCCTCGTAGAGGGAAGGAAAGGCAAACGCGGCTGCCCCGCTGAGCAGTGCAGCCAGGTCACTGTCCTCCACATAGCCAGGAAAGAGCACGTGATCTTCGAGACCGAATCTCTTGACCTGCTCAAAGATCGGATCCGATAACCACCCGACGCGCCCCGCCAGGACCAGTTGAGCAGCGTCCACCCTGGCCTGCACCCGCGAAAAAGCATCGACGAGCCGTGCCAGATTCTTGCGCGGCTGCAGCGTTCCCACGGTGAGCACGTAGGGATCCCGCAGGCCAAGACGCCCTTTGACATCCTGGAGGCGTTCAGAGTTCGTCTCCGGTTTGAGATTTTGGTCCCGCCCCAGGTAAACGACCGGGACCTTCTCAGCGTCCAGGTCGAAAAGACCGAGCAGATCGGCCCGGGTTGCTCGAGAGTCTGCAATGACCCGATCAGCGCTACGCGCGTTGAAACGCGTGCCGAGATCCAGATACCAACGATCCCGCGCCCGATGGGCTTCAGGGAAATAGTGGTAGCCCAGGTCGTGCACAGTAACGACACTGGGCCGCGGATGGATCAATGGCAGCACGTGGGATGGCACGAACAGCACATCAGGAGGGTTTCGCATGACCTCGGCGCTCAAGCGAAGATGGGTCCACAGGCGCGCAAAGGGAATGACACACAATTCAGCATTGTTGGATAGCCGGGTGTTCCCGGCGATGCCGAACAAGTCCGGAGAGGGCTGTTGGTCGCAATAGAGTCGAAAACGGTGATCCGACTCCAGGGCAAGTAAATGGCGGATCAGTTGTAACGAATAGTTTTCAGTGCCTGTACGGCGAGCCCGCAAGGCTCTGCTGGCGTCGATGCCTATCAGCATGGCAGGGAACATTATAGCACGCGGGAAAACGAGGGTCAAAGGGCAAGTTGGTCGATTTGGAACAACGATTTTCTTGCGTATCGACACGGGAATATGCCGTTTCACGCTCGGCACGTAAATATGGTAGAATCGTGCTACTCCAGGTGCGACGCACTTGGTCCACAGAACCGAGCCGATTCGGATTGAACAAGTGCGTTGCACCTTATGCTTGTTGCGAAGGACTTGACATGAACGCAGTCGACATCATCGTAAAAAAGAGAGATGGACACGCCCTGACTCCAGCAGAGATCGAGTTCTTTATCTCGGGCTACTCCGATGAAACCATTCCGGACTACCAGGCCGCCGCCCTGGCCATGGCCATCTATTTCCAGGGAATGGACGACGATGAAGCAACAGCCCTGACCCTGGCCATGCTTCACTCGGGGCATCAGCTGACGCCACAGGATGCGTTTCCTCCTGACACCATCGTGGTGGACAAACATTCAACCGGCGGCGTTGGCGATAAAACGACACTGGTCGTGGCGCCCATCGTTGCCAGCCTGGGTCTTCCCGTCGGCAAGCTCAGTGGACGAGGGCTGGGTTTCTCCGGTGGCACGCTGGATAAGCTGGAGAGCATCGATGGCATGGACATCCAGGTACCAGCTGAGCAATTCACTCGTCAGCTTCAAGAGATCGGACTGGTAATCGGCGGCCAAACTGCTGAGCTTGCGCCAGCCGACGGAAAGCTGTACGCCTTGCGGGATGTAACCGGCACGGTGCCTGTACTGCCACTGATGGCGTCCTCCATCATGTCCAAAAAGCTGGCTGCCGGCGCCGATGCCATCGTACTCGACGTGAAGGTGGGCTACGGAGCCTTCATGCAGGACCTGGAGAACGCGTCCCACCTGGCAAGCCTCATGGTGGAAATCGGGAAGGAATCGCAGCGGGCCATGTCGGCAGTGATCAGCGACATGAATCAGCCACTGGGCTGGGCAGTGGGCAATGCACTGGAGCTAAGGGAGGCAATCCAGACGCTTCGGGGCGCCGGGCCCAGGGACCTGGTGCTTCTGGCAACGACTCTGGCTGGCGAGATGCTGCACCTGGGCGGCAAAGTGGCTGACCCATCGGAAGGCCGGCAGCTGGCGCTGAGCCAGCTGGCCAATGGACAGGCCTGGCAGAAGTTCCGGCAGTTCGTGGCGGCCCAGGGCGGCGACCTGAAGCAGGTAGACCAGCCCGACCAGCTGCCAATAGCTCGTATTATCGAACCGGTACTTGCGCCCGCGGGCGGCTGGATCCAAGAGATTCGAGCCGATGAAGTGGGCATCGCTGCCGTAAACCTGGGCGGCGGGCGAGCCCTGAAAACAGATGCAATCGATCCTGCCGTGGGCGTTGTCCTGGAAGTGAAGGTAGCCGATAGAATCGAATCTGAAGAGCCGATCGCCTGGATCCACGCCAACGACGAAAAGAAGCTGGCCGACGCCAGGCAACGTATCAGCGCAGCCACGAAGATTGCCTCAGAACCGACCGAACCGATCGAGTTGATCCACGAAATAATCCGTTAAGGAACTGTCCAGTTTTTTCTTCGCTGCTTTTCTTCGGCGACGCGGCGATAGGGCCGTCAGCAGTCAGCGGTCGGCGGTCAAAGGAAGTCAGTCTCCCAGATCGCCCACGCCCTGTCCGTGGATCTGGCGGGAAATCCAGACCATGAGGCGATCGGCTACTTCCGTCTTGGAGAGCAGGGGCCAGGGAAACACGTCTCCCCACCTGTCGAGCAGGGTAACCTGGTTGGTATCGACACCAAAGCCGCTATGGGTGGCCGAAACATCATTTGCCACAATCAGGTCGAGATTCTTGGCCCTCAGTTTGGCCCGGGCGTTTTCCAGAAAATCCTCTGTCTCAGCAGCAAAACCAATCAGTATCTGGGGATGCCCGTTTTTGTCGCGTTGATCTCCAACCTCTGCCAGGATATCGGGATTGCGCAACAATTCAATCGGCAGATTGCCACTTTTTTTGATCTTCTGGCCCGCTTGCCACGCCGGCCGATAGTCGCCAACAGCCGCCGCCCCGATCAGAACATCGGCATCAGGCAACGCCCGGAAGGTTGCCTCTCGCATCTCTACAGCGGTACGTACTGGAACCGACCCCACAGCGAAGGGAACCGGTACCTGCATGGGCGCATGGATCAAAGTGACCGTCGCACCGAAGTCACGGGCAGAACTGGCCAGGGCAACGCCCATCTTGCCGGTAGAACGGTTGGTGAGAAACCGCACCGGATCGAGGGCCTCCTGCGTGGCGCCTGCTGTAATGACCACGTGAACGCCCGCCAGGGGCCCGCTGCTGCCGAGCACCTTGCGGGCCATTTCGATGATCTGAGGGGGCTCTGCCATACGGCCCAGTCCCACAGCCCCGGAGGCCAGCCGCCCAGGCATGGGTCCCACCACATGCGCGCCCCGGGTGGCCAATCTTTGCATGTTTTCCTGCGTAGCTGGATGGTGCCACATGCCGGTTTCCATGGCCGGCGCCAGGAGAATCGACGCCCTGGTAGCAAGGGCAACGACGGTGATCGGGCCGTCGGCCAGCCCGTTGGCCAGGCGGGCGATGGTGTTAGCGGTTGCGGGGGCAATGACAAACAGGTCGGCATCCTTGGCCATGGTGATATGGCGGATCTCGCCGTCGGTCCTGGACCAGAGGCTGCTCATCACCGGCCGTCCCGTCAAGGCCGAGAATGTCAATGGGGAAACGAATCGCTTGGCCGCCTCGGTCATCAGCACATCGACCACGGCGCCGGCCTGGGACAGCCGGCTGGCAACGGTCACCGCCTTGTAAGCCGCTATACCGCCGGTCACGCCCAGCAGGATTCGTTTGCCGCGGACCACTCGAACGTGTTGAACTTCGGTCATGGACTTTCCCTTCAAGTACGATCGTTCTGATGTCAAGATGTCGAGTTACGGAATCATGACATGATGACATTCCGACATTCCGATATTCTGGTCCTCTGACATTGCGACATTGCGACATTGCGTGCTATAATCCCGCCAACAGCAGACCGCAATCTATGAAAAACGAGGGAGCTTATGAAATCTGATACCGTCGATCGATATCGAGTGAAGCCAGGCACCAAGGTGAATCTCGACGAGTGGGACCCCAACGACAAGGCACTCTTCGAGGGGAAAAAGCTTGAGGGTAAGGCGGCTTTACCGACACTGACCGATCAGCTACGGGAACTTCAGGAAGTTCTCTACGCCGAACACCGGCACAAGCTGTTGATCGTATTACAGGCGATGGATTCCGGCGGCAAGGATGGCACCATCCGTCACGCCTTCACCGGCGTCAATCCTCAGGGAGTCCGGGTTGCCAGTTTCAAGGTACCGACAGCGGAGGAAATGGCCCACGATTATCTATGGCGCATCCACAAGGAAACTCCCGGCAGCGGCGAGATTGTGATCTTCAATCGCAGCCATTACGAGGATGTGCTGGTCGTGCGGGTCCACGAACTGGCGCCAAAAAAGGTCTGGATGAAACGCTACGATCATATCAACGCCTTCGAAAAAACCCTGGCCGACGAGGGCACCACGATCCTCAAGTTCTATCTCAACATCAGCCCCGATGAACAAAAGGAACGACTCCAGGCCCGGCTGGACGAGCCCAACAAGAACTGGAAGTTCAACGTGGGCGATCTGGCGGAACGCAAGCTATGGCCCGAGTACATGAAAGCCTACGAGGATGTCTTCAGCAAGACCAGTACCCGCCAGGCCCCCTGGTACATCGTGCCCGGCAATCGCAAATGGTACCGCAACCTGGTGATCAGCAAGGTGATCATCGATACCCTGGAAGGGCTCGACATGGCCTATCCGGAGCCGGAAGAGGACCTGGACAAGGTCGTCATCGAATAGGGGCATGAATGGCTGAGTAGGGACGTCATAGCCGACTCCGGAGTCGGTCTCCAGCCATTCATGCCCCAACGGAGCTACGCCGCGTCACCCTCGCCAGCAGAATCCCCACCAGCAATACGAGACCAACAACCGCCACCACCGGCAGCCAACGGGGGAACCCACCCGGGAACAGGGAACCAACATCACCGGCCGCCGAGGAGTCCGCGCCGCCAGAGACGACCTCCGCCTCTGGAACGACCTCGACCTCATCAGATACCGGCAGAGCGGCGCCGGTGCTACCAGCCAACTGGATGCTATCGAGAGTCACACCGTGCTCACCTGGCGCCACCACGCGCCAGAGAATCGTTGCCAGGACCCCTTCGCCCGAAGCGCCGGGTTGATCTTTGCCCAGGGTGAACCCACCAAAGACCACCCGTCCCTCTGCGGCATCGCGCACATCGGGGCCCAACGGCTGGGGGCTGCGACCGGTACTGGCGAGAAAAGGCCCGAGCTCAACCGATTCCACGGCCAGTTGACCGGGATCGAAATTGATATCGAATTGGAAACCCAGGAGTCCCTCCACCTCCTGGACAGACACCACGGACACAAAGGAATCGCCGGCGGACAGGTGAGCATCGGGGTCGGGCATGGTCATCTGGAGGGTGCTGCCATCCTGGGCCGCAGTTGTCAGGGGAAGAACGAGGAAAACAAGGAACAAGGCGAGAAGGAGAGAAACGACACGCATGGGAAACGCTCCAGGCTTATTGTGAATTGCCAATTGGTGGATTGTCGTCATCGATATTTTGAAGTACAGCAATAGCAAACAGGGGCAGCCCGGTTGAGGCTGCCCCTGTCATTGGAAGCGAAAGAATTAGGCTAGCGCTTGCGGCGCATCAGGGCATAGGCACCGCCAGCGGCGATGGCTGCACTGCCGGCCAGCAATGGCCAGAGCGAGAGGGCTGAAGCAGCGGGTGAAGCGCTGAACTCACTCATCTCGACGGCAGTTGGTTCACATTGGACCAATTGTCCAACCGTTGCAGCGGTCGCAGCACCCGTTGGATCCAAAAGGGCAGTTGGGACTCCCACGCCAGTTGTCGTCAACAGGATCGGATAACTACCGGGCGCACCGTCGTAGCTGAAGTGAGCCACCACCAGCTCAACGTCGCCAGAAGCATACGTCCCAGCGCCCGCAGTGCATGATCCGGTTATCCAAGCATAGGGTGAGTTCTCGAAACCAACCTGGGTATTGAACGAGCAGCCCATTGCGGTCATATCCGCACCCGCGGTGACTCCGTCGAGAGTCAACACGGCGAAATCGTATTCCAGTTCGATCTCATACCCGGCGAGCTCACCGACGACTCCCTGAGCCGTGATCACTACATCAATGTCTGAGGCAGTAGCACTGGGAACGGGACACTCTGCTGTCATCGTATTAAAGGTTACAGCATCCGGGCTTGCCGATGTTACAGCCGTTGCCAAGATCAGCAACATCAAAATATAGCCAACTATTGCGAGTTTTGAGAATTTCCGTGTCATGATATCTCCTTCCCGGATATCTCTCACGAGGAAAACCAGGTGATGTGTGAATATGAATATTATGAAAGTGGCCCTACGGACAGCTTACGGGGCCGATATTGCTGACAACCGCCAATACGTCTGATGATGTGATAAAGGGCAAACCATCAAGATTCGTATCGTACTGGTAACCAGCGCTGCACCCGCCGCCCCAAGGGCCGATATTGCTAACAACGGCAAGCACATCTGACGAAGTTACAAAGGGCAGATTATCACCATTCGTATCATAAAGGTGATACACTGCATATGAAGTGCTGCTCTCGGTGCCAAGCACAAATGGCGTACCCAAGTAATCCACCACCTGGCTATCGGAGAGGCTGACAGAGCTGCTTCCGCAGGCGACAACATCCAAACCGACAGTCGCAAGATTCCCAGGCGAATCTGCACCGGCACTGGTGCCCCAGCTATAATCCCCGAACTTCACATTGGTGGCTGCGATTGCCTCGAGGAAAGGAGTACCGTCGTCACCGCTGGTGGAGCGAAGGCCACCGTCGCTGAGGAAATCAGTCAAGGCAATATTGCCGCTCGTGTAGCCAAAATGGACAGCATCGAAGTTCACCTGGGTCTCATAGCCACCCACGTCAACGGGATCGCCTGCCAGAGCAACGGTCACATCTGCTGGGCAACTATGATCTGCCCAAACAGGGCTCGTGCTCAACGTCACGTTCGCCGCCTCGGGCTGAGCCGGGATGGCCGGTGCAGCGGTTGCCAGCAGCAACACGCCCAGCAGCACGGCTACCACACCGAATTTCTGCAAATTCCTTCTTTGAAACATCGTTCGCCTCCAAGTGAGATCAGATTGGATATCGGCTACAGTGAGGGACCGGGACTCGAGGATCCATAACCCATAATCAAATCCTCCACATTATAGCATGCACAGCCATGATTGTAAAGTGAAAAACGAGTTTTGTCAGCAGACCCAAAAACGCCATCGATGACGAAGGCGGGTACAAAGGCGATACTAACACCCGAGGTCCGGTTTGTCAAGTCTGCCTGACGTCAAAATCGACAGATCGGACCGAAAAAACGTCCCACCCGGCCACTTCTACTCAATTAAACGGGGGAATCCCCCGTTTTGGCGCGACCTTTCCGAACTTTCTCGACTGGATTGGAGCGTTTCAAAGCAGAGAGTAGAGAAGGAAAGAAGTAGACAAGGCAATAAGAATGCGCACTGCGTTTCACCTCCAGGATGCTCCCATCATCCTGGAGGTTGATTGAATTGGCGCCCGGTCACTGCCCAATCATCTCGCGCAAGGTCGCTTCGTCGACCACCGGCACGCCGAGGTTTTCCGCTTTCGCCAGCTTGCTGCCGGCCTTTTCGCCGGCCAATAGGTAAGAGGTGCGGCTGCTCACCGATCCTGTCACCTTGCCACCCCGACTCTTTATCAAGGCAGCAGCTTCCTGCCGGCTCAGATTCGGCAGGGTGCCGGTGATCACCCAGCTCTGCCCAGCCAGCGGTTGCCCGGCCCGCGAGTTTTCGACCGCCGCTTCCTGCAGTCGCAGACCGGCCGCCCGCAGCTTGTCGACCACCTGTCCGTTGCTTTCCTGACCGAACCACCCCACAATGCTGGCTGCAAGTTTTGGCCCAATACCGGCGATGGCTTCCAGCTCCTCGGACGAGGCAGCCATCAGTGCATCCAGCGAGCCAAAATGATCCGCCAGCGACTCGGCTACCGTGCCACCCACACCATGGATACCCAATGCCGTCAACAGCCGCGCCAACGACTGCGCTTTGGAGTTTTCAACCGCAGTGCGCAGCCT
Source organism: Chloroflexota bacterium (assembly GCA_034717495.1). Taxonomy (NCBI): domain Bacteria; kingdom Bacillati; phylum Chloroflexota; species Chloroflexota bacterium. The sequence continues at coordinate 126,449 of JAYELL010000108.1, forward strand.
GGCTACCCGTCTTTCGCCATAGCCATCCAGCTCCTCGACCTGCTGCCAGGGCAGGTAGTAGACATCAGCCAGATCCTCGATATATCCGAGGTCAACGAACAGCTCGGCCTGGCGAATGCCAAAGCCTTCGATGTCCATGGCGCCGCGGCTGACGAAGTGTTCGACGCCCCGAACCAGCTGGGCCGGGCAGGCGGAGTTGGTGCAGTAGAAAGCCACCTCGCCTTCCGGCTGAACCACCGGGCCGCCGCAGACAGGGCAACGGTCGGGCATCTCCCAGACGATTTCGTCGCCGGAACGCAATTCGACCACAGGCCGCAACACCTGCGGAATCACCTCGCCAGCCCGTTTCACTACTACGGTGTCGCCAACCCGAATGTCGTTGTCCCGGATATAGTCCATGTTGTGCAAGGTGGCGTGTTGCACGGTTACGCCACTGACCTGAACTGGCTCCAGCACCGCGTAGGGATTGATGGTGCCGGTTCGGCCCACGTTGACCTCGATGGCCTGGAGCCGGGTGATCGCCTCTTCGGCGGGGTACTTGTAGGCCACGGCCCAGCGAGGATCCTTGCCAGCGACGCCCAGTTGATCGTGCAGTGCGAAGTCATCCAGCTTGATCACCAGCCCATCCACTTCATAGGCCAGTTCATGACGCACTGTCTCCCATTTTTTGACGTAGGCGATCAATTCCTCGAAATCACTGAACCGCCGATTCTGGTCGCTGACCGGGAATCCCAGGTTCCTCAACAAAGCCAGGGCATCCCATTGGGTTTCCGGCACAGGATCGAATCCCGCCAGGTCGACAATCTGGTAGGCCCAGAGGTGGAGGGGACGGCTGGCAGCCACCGTCGAATCGAGATTACGCAGTGCGCCGGCCGCGGTATTGCGAGGGTTGGCGTAGGTCTTGCCGCCGCTGGCAGCCTGCTCCGCCTGGAAACGCTCAAAATCGGCCTTGTTCATATAGGCTTCACCGCGAACCACAAGGCGATCCGGTGGACCGTCGCCGGCAACAGGCTGGTCGTCAGACGCCAGCTTTGCGCCGGCAACCACAGGGATTCGCAACGGCAGGTCGCGAACGGTGCGCAAATTGGCGGTGATTTCCTCGCCGGTAGTGCCATCGCCGCGGGTGGCTCCCTGGATAAACACGCCATCTTCGTAGTGTAACACGACGGTGAGGCCATCGACTTTCGGCTCCACCACGTACACCAGGCCATCGGCCTGCTCCTCGGGCAACAAGCGCAGCAGCCGATCATGCCAGGCCCGCAGTTCCTCTGGCCCGAAGGCATTGGCCAGGCTGAGCATGGGCGCGGGGTGGCGAACCCGGGAAAATCCTTCCATAACCACACCACCGACCCGCTGGGTCGGCGAGTCGGTGGTGCGCAATTGCGGATATTCTGTTTCGAGACTCTTCAACTCGTTGAAAAGCGCGTCATACTCGGCGTCGCTGATCCCGGGAGCGTCCAGCACATTATAGAGATAGCTGTGGTGGTTGATCAACTCACGCAGTCGTCGTGCGCGGTTTTCCAGGTTTTCCATGGGCGGTGATGTCCATTCATCCACGACCTGGAATCAATCCCCCGAATCCGATTCTTCCTCGACAAGGGGGCGGTAAAGCAGGAAATCTTCCACCGTCCAGCCGATCAGGCCATCGATCGCGCGGATCCGCCACCAGACGTAGCCATCCGCTTCCACCGGGTAATCGGCGTTGGGATCGCTTCCCGGCATGACAAAAAAGGCGTCGTTGTCATAGTAGATTCCCTGGGTGAGGAAATTGAGGCTGGCACCTGAACGCAGCCTGATACCACGGTCCCCGGTGCCTGAGATAATGACCCGCTCGCCGATTTCGAAGATGAACTCCGAGGTAGGCAGGGCTTCCAGTTCCAAGGTGGTCTCAACACTGGCAGTGGCAGCGGGCAACTGTGCGGGAACCTGGGTCGGTAGCAGGACAGTCGCTGAGGGTGATGGCGTCGTTTCCGGCGCAGTGGACACGGGAGAGGGTGTGCCGAACAATAACCAGGCCGCGACGGCGATTACTGCGAGGCCAATGCCGAGCAGCAAAAACGTGGCAAAAGGAAAACTGCCTCGAGGCCCGGGCCCCACCTCGGCCGGCGTTTCATCCAGCGTATCATAGAGCCATTCCATTGAGTCAGATGAGTCAGATGAGAGAGACTCAACGTTGGCGTCGTGTTGCGAGCTATCTTGATCGTGGTCAGGCATCGGAGATCGATGGTTTGATGATGAGGTGATTTTTCTCCGTTGAAGTGACTGTAATTATACCTTTCTTTGCGCCGAATGCAAAAGAGACGCGCCTCCCTCGTTGTGACAGTCCAGGCAGGAGGGGGTCGGTCCCCATTTAACCATGCGCTGATTTGGCAATCAACAGACTGACACGTATAATTAGTGTTTGGTGCTCAGTCACGCTCCAGAAACCCCGATGGTGGCTCAAATAAAACTCTCAAGGAACATTTCAGAAGAGGTAGAAAGCGTGTCATTTCGTCCCAGCCAGAATCCGGAATATTGGACAAACGAATTCGCCTTGAAACAGGAAGACGTCGAGTTTCTTCGTGATCTCCTGGTCGACCGCGACCGCCCCGTATTGGAGCAAGAACTGGTCGATGCCCTGATCGCCTCGCGGTTTCAACGGGAGGAGCAACGTATCCGTCGGGAGCTCTCCAGAGGCGCACCCTATCAACCCGAGGATACCTATGCTGTTGGCGAGACTATCGTATTCCCCGCCCTGGAATTCTCGCTGGGCACGGTGGTTTCTATCCGGCCGGGCAGGAATCCGGAACATGGCGAGTTCGACGTGATTTCGGTCGAGATCGAGGGTTCTGATCTGCTCCGCTCGTTTGCAGCACAATTGAAGACGCCTCACAAGCTGAACCAAAGCGGCAGTGAGAATGGATGGCAAGCAGAAGATATGCTTGACGCTGAAGATTTGACAGAGCAGTACGGACGCAGCCTTCGTCCATTGCTGCACGAGCAGCTGCTCAATCTGCCCGACAGCCCCTTCATCAATCTGGTCCGCCACTGGTCGGTGGCTGACCTACTTGCCGATGTGCATGTGGGACATCTGAATATCGCCGAGGCCCTCATCGAAGTGCAGGCGCGACCGATGACGACAGCCGAGTTGCTGCAGGAACTCGACCTGCCCCGGGAAATCCCGATGGCATTGCTGGCCTTTTCCCTCGACTTTGCACTCTCCGAGGACGAGCGTTTCGTGGACGTGGGCACCGAAGGAAGAGAATGGTATCTCGAGCGGCTGTTGCCCGAGGAGGCAATCCGTATTCCCCGGCGCTTGCTGTTCCAGGATTCCGACTTTGATCGATCTCTGTTGACAGTTCCGTTGCTGCAGTTAGAATGGGAGTTGGACGACGAGTGGACAGAGGGCGGCGCTTCCAGCGTGGGATTGGCAAGACTTCCCAGCGTCGAACTGACGCTGACCTACCCCCATCGCCGTTCAGGCACCGTGCCGGTGACAGATAGGACCAGGGGCTTCTTCCCGGTAAAGGAGGAAAAACGCAGCCAGATCACTTTCATCGACGGCCGGTGGGGCAGTCGTTTCCCAGGCTGGGTTGTGCCCGATGGTCGCTACGTGTGTGGCCTCAGCCAGTGGTACGAGGAGCACAAGATCCCCGTTGGAGCACTCATTCTGCTGGAGCGGACCGACAATCCCGCCGAGGTTGTCATTGACCTGAAACCGCGGCGCATGAAGCGTGAGTGGGTGCGCATGGCCCGGGCTGACGGCGACGCGCTGGCATTTCAGCTGCAGAAGCAGGCCGTTTCGTGTGAGTTCGATGATCTCATGATCGTTGCCGAGGCAGACCCGGAGGGTATCGATGAATTGAGACGCCGGCTGTACCAACAAGGACCGTCGGTCGCGGAACTGGTAGAAGACCTGGCCCCTCAATTGATGGGTCTTAGCACGCAAGGCACTGTCAGTGCCAAGACAGTCTACAGTGCCATCAATCTGATTCGCCGAACAGCGCCAGGACCTGTGTTCGCCGCTCTCGTTGGCAGCCCGCGCTTCCAGGAGACTGGCGGCACGCAGTTTGCCATGGCGCGTGCCTAGAAAACCGAGGAAAGCAATGGCTGGATGGACCAAGCCTACTACAGACACGAAATTCCATATCGATTACGACTGGTGGGAATCCACCGGTAGAAATTTCCGCTTGTATCTCCGGGAACAATTATGCGATGATTGCCGCGACCGATTTTCCTCCCACAGGGAAACGGAGATGGTTGATTGGGTGAATCCTGAAACAGGCGAAGTGGTAGAAGCGGATGCCCTGCTGCAATGTCTCAAGCGCGAGTGTGCCACCCGAGCAGATTTCATCAACGAGCGCATTCCCCTGGCGTCGGCCATATTCCGGGTCTTCCTGATAAACGACAATGAATCGCTGTCCCCGAACGAGCTTCACGAATTGATTCCCTGGAAACAACCAGATACGATTCTTCGCACTATCAGTGGCCGCCGGGTTTACCTGGGGATCAGACCGGTTTGATGGGCCAATCAGTGAAAATCAGCGAGCGCCATCCAGCATGGGATGGCGCTTTTTACTTGGAACTCTGTGATGGCAATACGTCCGAAATCAAGGCGCACACGTCGATGGCAGAGGCTTCGCCTCCTTTAGCCAGCAGACACAGAAACTCGATGTTTCCCTTGGGACCGGTAATGGGAGAGCGCAGCAGTCCATCAACCCGCCAGCCGGTTTCCCCGAACATACGCATTGTTGTCTCAAGCACCCGCTCGTGAACCGCAGGATCGCGCACGACACCACCCTTGCCCACCATGGATCGTCCCGCTTCGAACTGAGGCTTGATCAAGACTATCGCCTGGCCGCCCGGTTGCAGGATTCGGGAAACCGCCGGCATTACCAGTGCCAGCCCGATAAAGGAGACATCAACCACGGCCAAATCGAGCAACCTGCCATCAGGAAGGGTCTGCAGATAGCGGGCATTCGTTCGCTCCATGACGGTCACGCGCGGATCCTGACGCAGTTTCCAGGCCAACTGGCCATAGCCCACATCGATTGCGTAGACGTGGGCTGCGCCACGCTGGAGAAGGCAATCTGTGAATCCGCCGGTCGAGGCTCCAACGTCGGCGGCCTGCATGCCCGCGGGATCGAGTTGAAAACTGTCCAGGGCCGCCTCCAGTTTAAGACCGCCGCGGCTGACATAGGGCAACGAACCCCTGACCTCCAGCAGAGCGTCAGCGGCAACCATCCGCCCAGGTTTGGTCATCCGCTGATCGCCGATAAATACCGAGCCGGCCATGATCAATGCCCGGGCTTTTTCTCTGCTCGGCGCCAACCCCCTGGCCACCACGAGGGAATCAAGGCGTGTTTTTCCACGGGGTTTTCGAAAGTAATCGTTCATGCAGCCATAATAGCCCGCCGCCAGCCTATCGTCAAGAAGCTATCCCGTCAACCCGGCAAATTGACGATGGCGGCCGGTTGCGGTATCATCGATGCCCATGGAGAATGAAAGTAAGCTTGGCAGCAGCTCGGCGATGACTGGCCTGAAAAACCAAGAAAACAGTATTATGTCGACTTTGCGAGCCCTGATAAAGACCATGCGCCCCAAACAATGGGTGAAAAACGTGGTGGTCTTCGCTCCCCTGGTGTTCGACGGAAAACTTTTTGAACTGGACCTGCTGCTACGCACCACCGTGGCCTTTTTGCTTTTCTGCCTGATCTCAAGCACGGTTTATATCATCAACGACCTGGCAGATATCGAAAAGGACAGACAGCATCCAAAAAAACAAAACAGGCCACTGGCCGCGGGCGATCTCTCGCCCCGGGTAGCCATGGCAGCCGCCGTTTTTTTTGTGTTGATAAGCCTGCCGATCTCCCTCTGGCTTGACGGCGGTTTCAGCCTGATACTCTACAGCTACCTGGTAATGAACATCGCCTATTCCTTCTACCTGAAGAACCTGGTAATCATAGACGTGCTGGTCATCGCCGCCGGGTTTGTGCTTCGGGTGGCCGGAGGTGTAGTGGTGGTCGATGTCGAGCGTTTTTCTCCCTGGCTGTATCTCTGCATCACCCTGGGTGCCCTCTTCCTGGGCTTCGGAAAACGCCGCCACGAGCTGATGCTGCTGGAACAGGGCGCCGGCTCCCACCGTGCCAATCTTACTGAATACACGATTCCCTTTCTCGACCAGCTGATCAGCCTGGTAACATCAACACTGGTGATCACCTATTCACTCTACACCTTCTCAGCCCCAAACCTGCCGGAAAACCACGCGATGATGCTGACTATTCCCATCGTGCTCTATGGCCTGTTTCGCTACCTGTACCTGATTCACGTCCAGAAGAAAGGGGGCGCACCAGATGAACTGGTTTTCCGGGACCGGCCTCTTCTGGCGACGGGCATCCTCTGGGTGGTTGCAGTGGTGGCAATCCTCTACGTTTAGCGCGTGCCAGCCTGCAGGCATTGAAAAAAACAACGGCCCCCGTCAATGTTGTGACGGGGGCCGTTGACGTTGGCACCGGATATGTCAGTGCAAGCAACAGACTGACAGCCTTGACTCCAATTGGTCCTCAGGCCGTGTCGGCCCCAACCAGGAATTGCCGCCAGGGCCCCTCGCATCCTTCTTCGGTCACGCCGTAATACACTACCAGCGCATCGCTGCCGGGCACCCGTTGCACCAGATCATAGCGCTGCTTGCCTGCACGCTTTTCACTCCGCGCAACACCGATATCGCCGGCCCACGGAACCTTATCCGGATCGACGGGATTCTGCTCGAGCTGGCTAATGGCATAACGCCACAACTTCCGGGCTGACTTGAGCGTCACATTGTGTACCGTGCTGCCGTTGCGAAGATCCCGGATCGTGTAATAGTTGGTGCCGCCCCGTTCGGTGACACTGACGATCTGCACGCCCACTGAAGGGGGAGAAACGTCGAGGGCCGGCGCAGACTCGACCTCCGATGGGACCCGCTCTGCCACGGCCTGGTCTGAGTCACCCTTGCCGTTCTTGGAGGTCGAACGCCTGCCCCGGCGGCGCCGGCCGTCAACAGGCTCCGGCTTGCCCGATTCGTCAACCTCGCCTCGTTCCAACAAGGCTCCCTTGACCATCTGAACGATCTCATCCCGCACAGCCACGACACTCTCGGCTTCCTGCCTGAGATAGATTTTGCTGTCGTCCAGGCAGTAGGGTTTCGCCTCACCCTCGGGGACCTGCAAGCGAACAACCTGTTGCCCCTGGGTCTCCAACGAATCGATTTCCACCTCCAGGGGAGGGGTGACCTTGGCCTGCAACTCGACCCGCAGTTCCTTGACGGCGACCTCGGCATTGTCGATCCCAATGGGGGGCTCCGTTGGACGCCCGCTGGCGCCCAGGTAGACCGTGCCGCCGTTTGTGTTGGCAAAGGCCACGACGTCGGACATGATGGCATGCAGCCGTCCCCCCTGCCGGGTGATCTTTTCATGAAAGGATTGCACGATGCTGTTCCCTTGCTCACGCGCTTCGGCCACGTGATCGAAGGCCTCCTTGCGGCGCCGGTATGGCCGGGTCAGCGAAAAATCGTCTGATTCCAGTACGCTTTTGATCCCAGCGAAGGATGGCGGCCCTTGCATCTTGATCTCAGTGACACGGTCACCGATTCCGAGGCGGTGTTTGTCGTTTTGATTCCGGCGAAGGCAATGGGCGTCCGATCCTTGAATGCACCGCATTCGCCTGGGATACTCTGGCTTGGATCCACTGAAAAACCTTGAGGTGGCCCGGGTACTGCGGCTTTCCAGATCGGTCACCTCCAACGCGTGCAGGTTTGGATCCTGGGTATATGCGATCTTAGTCTGCCCGCCAAAAGGAAAATCACGCATCGCGACGCCGTGAGTCGAGTTGGCATGGGCAGCAATCGCCAAACCGCCTGCTTCCCGAATCACCCGGTAGGCGGTCAGCACATCGGCCGAGGCACCAATTTGGGTGGAACCGTCGCCCAGCGTGTCCGCCGGGACATTCAACGTCAGCAGGATCAACTCCAGTTCCCGCACGGAGGTCTCCGGCGGGAATATTCCCAGGATGTGGAAGCCAAACGTCGCGGTAAACTCGAAACCGGGAAGCACCAGGACTTCGTTCCCCAGGCGCCGGTATTCATCCAGGGCCCGTCGCTCCTGAGGCCGAAGGCGATTCTCAGACTCCAGCCACTGGAGTCGCTCGATCTCCTTTCGCAGCGACGCTACCCCTGCAATCGTGTTATGATCGGTGATTGCCACCACGTCCAGACCGCGCTGTTCGGCCTTGTGAAGCCAATCGAGCCAGCTTGCATCTGGATCCTGCCAATCGGCGGACGCCATGGAATGCAGATGCATATCCATGCGCCACCATTTTCTTCTACTCTTACTTGTACTTGTCCTTCTCTTACTTGTCTTTCCTGGAGACACCAGTTTTGTCACTCCTTTTTTCGACCATCCAGCCCAGACAAAGCATCAGGCATTAGCTTGCTAACAGCCATTGCCCGATACCGGCCAGACTGCGACGGCCCATCGGTTGCGGTGTCGACGTGACTCACGATTGGCAAGCGCCAATAGCTGCACGCGGGATGGCTTAGCGCTATCGAATGCGCGGGAAAGCCGTTGTCCATTTGCTGTGATCAAGTCTGGCAATAGAAGAACAGGGAAGAAAAATGAGGAAGTGCTGAGGGCAAAACGTCGTGTAAACCTGAACCTGTGCCCCGCAGAAATACTTTCCAATCCAACCTTCGTATGGCCCTGACCCGGTCAATGCTTCGTCAACGCCACAACGTAACCCTGGTTTCCTCCCAGCCTGCAGCTGGCCAATCCTCTCTCGTAACCGATTCAACCCAATCCGGGCGATTTCGGTCAAATAAACCAACACCGCAAATCTAGAAAATCAATATGTATCAATTTGATGCGAAGCAGTAACGCTTCACATCGGTCGGGATTATAGCACAGGCATTCTGTTATGTCCAATTATGAACCGCGGAAACTCGCCAATGGACGGTATTGCTTTCGTCTCGACCTGGGCAGAACAAGAACGCTGCGAAAGCCGATGTGACCTTCACAGCGTATCTGGCAGGCACCCCCGGCAGGATTCGAACCTGCGACCGTCGGATTAGAAGTCCGATGCTCTGTCCATTGAGCTACGGGGGCAGCTAACACCTTACAACGACCGCCTGACTAGGTTGGCAGATGACAAAGTCTGGCGTTCACTCTGATTCTACCCCATTTGGGCGATCTGTCAAACCTCCAGCTATCGACCTCCCAGATTCTGGGTACCTCTTAGATGATCCTGTCCGGCCTGCCAGACGATCGGGCAAGCCGCGCCACCGGACTGTGCCGGTCGTGCTTTTCCTGCAACTCATGGGTGCGGAAAATCGCATAGAACGCCTGGGTCACCTTCACATCGGAATGACCCATGATGTCCGACAGCGACGCCAGGTCACCACCATCGGTCAAGAACTCGCGGGCGAAGGTATGTCGCCAGGCGTGCGGGTTGACTCTTCCGGTCACGTCTGCCCGTTTCTTCCAACGACGCAGCACCTGCCTGATTCCTTGGGTGCTAAGATGATCTCCCCCGTTACTGCCCAACGTTGACCACAGATGATCACCCTGGTCACTGGGGCGAACATCCAGCCAGGCTCGCAGCGCGTCGCGCGTCATCGGCATGATGAAGGCATAACGCCCTTTATTCCCTTTTTCGACCAGATAGATCCGACCGTTCTTCAGGTTGATATCATCCAGCTTCATGCCGGCCAGACCACCCAGCCGGCAACCGGTGTCAAGCAGCACCAAGAGCAAGGCTTTGTCCCTCGATGCTGCACGAAGTGAACTGTCATCCATCGCGTCCAGGAGCTTGCCAAGATCCTCCATGGACGCCGCTTTTGGCTCGCCGCGCGGAGCCCGAAAGTTCCGCAGCCGCTTCGCAGGGCTTGTATCGATAATCCCCTCCTCCACCGCAAAGTTGAACAACCGCTTCGCATGCCGGATCAGGCTCGCTACGGTGGCGTCCGACAACCCGCCCGATACCCTGGCCTTGAAAGGATGATCGACGAAACGCGACGTCCTCCCACGTAGATGGCCCACATAACCCCTCAGATCACTGATGGTGACGTCAGACACCTCCTTATCCTCCAGGTAGACTACCAGTGGCTTCAGCTTCTCTTCATACGCCTGAGCGGTTCGCACACTGCGCCCATTGGCGATGGTTGCGCAAACCAACTCGGCAACGACTTCACTGAGTTTCATGAAATTCCCCCAAGTGTTATGATTTCACCCCAGGAAGAGTCTTTGAATCCCCTCCCATCCCCCGTGTCTTCGATTGAATACCACGACGCGACCCAACACCAGTCTCACCCGATGATCAAGTATTCCAAGAGCAGATCACCCCCTTTCGCTTTCCGGAACCGGGCGCTCTTCAGGTCAAAAACAGCGATGCGTCGACTAAACGAATTGGCGCTCGGCAAGGCAAGAATCGTAGAAATCGCCTCGCGCATCTTGGTCGCTGAACCCCGAAAAGCACCCTCTCTTATTGGAAATTCGAATAAAGAAAACTGGAGAAACCCTCCCTCGTGCCCGCTGATCCGCTCTTTCCCCCAAGTATAGCACCCCATTCTCACGCGAAACTCACTACCATATGTTACCATATCTGTGAAATGGCAGCAACCCGGCTGCACACCAGGGCTGTTTAGACACTCCGACTTGTTCACAGTCCAAGGTTACGTCAAGCTGGCCCACATGGATCTCGCGGAATCCCTGCGCACAGCGTCCCCCGTGAACAATTCGAGGCTATAACATCATCGCGAAACCACGAGCCGGCGGCTCGGAGAAGACGCGCATCCCTCTGAACTGCCGGCTCACCCCGATTTTACTACAAGGCACAAAAACCGTCAACGGAGTTGAAACTTGGAACCCATCAACCTGCTACATCAGGATCCGTCCATGTTTCTTTTGACCCTTTTCGTGCTGCTGCCGGCGCTGGTCGCTATTATGCAGAGCGATGACACGACCAGATAATCACACACCCTGGCGGGACCTTATGTGTAGCCGTTTTTTTGGCGCCATGCATAAGGCGCTCCAGTATTTCGGGCGACCGGCGGCGCCCCCGGACCCCGCTTTCTTTCGCGATAACCACCCAAATCAGAGATTATCTACTGACCCTCTAGCCCGTCCAACCACGACCGGACAACTGCGGCATTGGGGGACTTAATCTGCTCAAAAATCGTTAAGGACTGTTGCCAGCATTGCCTGGCCTTCTCCACCTCCCCTAGAGCAGCATAGGCTAACCCCAGGTTGCCCAAACGATTCCCCTCACCTCGCCGGTCTCCTATCTCCTGCGAGATCCCCAACGCCTGCTCGTAGTACCCGATCGCCTTCTCCACCTCCCCTAGAGCAGCATAGGCTAACCCCAGGTTGCCCAAACGATTCCCCTCACCTCGTCGGTCTCCTATCTCCTGCGAGATCCCCAACGCCTGCTCGTAG
>JAYELL010000109.1 GCA_034717495.1 Chloroflexota bacterium
GTCGGGTTGGTCCACAGGGATGCCCCACCTGGCAAATGAAAACTTCGGCCGCGCCTCACCTGATGGAGCAGGAGGATAATGATGTAGCAGCAGCGGACTATCCCTACCCCACCGCGTCCACCATCAAGGGCCTGCAGGTGCGCATGGTGGATGACGCCATCAAGTTGGGGGTCAGGCACGCCGCACTCAATCTCAACCAGGGCAACATCGCCCGGCCCGAGCCGTCGCATAACACGGTGACCTACGTGATGGACGGCCGCCGGTTCTATTTCGATGAAACCTACCTTCGGGAATACGACAAGGAACTCAAAACCCTGTCCGACAACGGCATCGTCGTAAACCTGATTCTGCTCAACAGCGTCAAGTGGGCCGGCGTCGAAATCCACCCTGAGATGCGGGACATCCTGCTCCACCCCGATTACGACCCCGAAGGTTTCATCAGCGCCTTCAACGTGGTGACCGATGAAGGGTTTGCCCATTACCGGGCCTTCGTCGAGTTTGTGGCAGAGCGCTACACGCGACCCGATCAGAAGTACGGGCGTGCCTGCAGTTTCATCATCGGCAACGAGGTGGATGCCGGATGGGTTTGGTGCAATGCAGGCGAAAAGCCCATCGAGGAATATGTGCGGCAGCACAGCATCGCCATGCGCACGGCCTTCTATGCAGCGCGCAAGAAGTATGCCCAGGCGCGCGTATACCTGTCCCTGACCCATCACTGGAACGATAGTTGGAAAATGGAAGGGGTTGAAAACCTGCTGCGCTCCTACCCGGGCCGGCAAATCATCGAGGTGCTCAACACGCGCTGCCAGGCTGAGGGCGATTGGGACTGGTCACTGGCCTTCCATCCCTATCCGCAAGACCTCTTCCACGCCGATTTCTGGAACGACGATGAAGCGCTGGATTCGCTTGACTCCCCTCGTATCACCTTCCGCAACCTGCAGGTTCTCTCGCAGTATTTCGCCCAACCGCATCTGCTTTACGACGGCCGCATGCGCCATATCATCCTGTCCGAGCAAGGCTTTCATTCCGACGAAACCGAGCAGAGCGAGCGTATCCAGGCGGCAGCCTACGCGTTCGCCTATTGGAAGGTCCTGCAGTCGCCGGCCATCGAATCCTTCATCCTGCACGCCCACGTCGACAATAGGGACGAGTTTGATCTCAACCTGGGCATCTGGCGACGGGACAAAACCGCCGAGTCGGCCGACGCGCCAGGTACTGCCAAGCCGGTCTACCAGGTCTTTCGGGACATCGACGGCCCGCGGCAGGCGGAACTATTCGAGCAGGCGAGAGCTGTCGTGGGCAGCGGGAACTGGAAATAGCAGCGACCGTGCAGGAACTGCTCACCGGTCCCGACGCCAGGTCCGCCAATTCCTTTGAACAGCAAACTGCCATTGCGCCTGCGCTGCTGGACGACGTTCGCATCACCGCGGGCCAGGCAACCTGCGAGCTGCCGCCGCTCTCATTCGCGGCCGTGACCTTCTCCCTGTCGCGCTGATCGCGCCGCCAGTATCCATGCACGGGAGCGCATGCGCGCCGTCAATGAGGTCTTTGGCGTGGGCGGGCATCCTGCGATCCGCTCCGTAGCCGATTACGGCTGCCGGCAGACAGAGGTGCTGTTTCTCTATCCCCTCGACCTGGTGGCAGTGGACGAGCGCTTCGGCAGCTGGGTGGTGCAGTACGGTTATGCCAACTCCATCACCGCGGATAAGCTGGTACAGCGGGGAGAGGTGACGGCAGAGGGCCAGATGGCCGTAGGCGACGCGCGATACCGCGCCATCTGCGCGCTCTACGAGCCCTTTCCATCACGATTGCTGGTGGAATTGCTGACAGCTTTTGTCGAGGCCGGCGGTACCTTGATCTGGTCGGGTGTGCCCGCTCTTCGAGAGCGAGAGGGCCGGTCGCTGCCGCACGCATGGTGGAGAGAGTTGTTTGGCATCGAACTCACAACGACCAGGGATCCTCTCGGCCAGCCGCTGCCAGCCCGCCAGATAACCTTCGGCGGCGCGCTGGCCGGCGTCGCTCCCATGTCCATCCTAACCGACATGGTGGTGGACCGCGTGTGTCCGCTGCGGGCCCTGTCCGGCACCGAGACTGTGGCGACGTTGCGCAAAGGCGGAGCCAGCCACCCCCTTTGCGTGGGCACCCGCAAGCTGCATCCCCAGGGCGGCCAGGCCCTCTATCTCGGCTTCCGCCCGCGGGACGACCAGGCCGCGTCCACCGGGAAAGAAGTGCGAACCTGGTTCGAGATCCTTCACGCGGCGGGCGCCTATCCCGGTTCCGGCCTGTTCGCAGCGCAGGACAACCCCTCAGTGATCTCGCGTTCCAGCGAGTATGTTGCATCCAGCTTCCCCAATGGTGCCGTGGCCATCTGTCTCCACTACAGGCATCACGAGGAAAGCTGGCCTGGTGGTTTCTTCCGCGACGAGGAACTGGACGCCCGCATCATGCAGGAGAATCCCTTGCCACCCGACGATATCAATCTGGTGGACTGGCCAGTCGCCGGCCAATTGCTTCGCTTCAGAGGCCAGCACGCCGTAACCTGGCGTTGCGACGAAGATAGCAATCTGGTAGCCTTTGCCGGTTTCGGCTGCACGGGCATTGGTCTGGACAGCCGGCAGTGGTCCTGGTCCGATGAACCGGTTGACATCGCCTGGCACCCCCTCTCATCGGAACAGGCTACGGACGACTATGAGCCACTCTACCGCATATGGTGCGGCAGCACTGGCAGCGTGCGCCTGCCTTTGGGGCTGGATGGGACCGCGGACCTGGAAGTGTGGTTAGGTGCTTATCACCCGGTCGCTGACCGGCGTTGGGACGCTGTCCGCGGGCGAGTCGGAATCGGGGAGCGGCGCCTTACCTTCCGGCTGGATGACGGCGCGTTGCTTCTGGATGTTGATGAGTCGACCAGGGGACACTGGTTTTATGTGGTCAAGGGGTTCGATCAATCGTCATGCTGAGCGGGAGAACAGGTCGCACTCTTCGCTTACGCGTCTCAGCGAAGCATCTCGCGGTGCTGTCTGGGTCGTCAGGTGCACCGGGATGAGAGCTTCGCTCGGTGGATGAGGTTGCTCACACGCTGGATTCCCGCAGTCATCCTCGCGGACGCGGGGACCGCGGGAATGACGCTAAACGACAACCGTTGGCGTAGATAATTGGGCAGATGCGTAGGTCACGCTACCAGCGTGACATCTCTGGTAACTCGCATCGTCTAGCTCTCGCATCGTCTAGCTCTCGCATCGTCTAGCTCTCGCATCGTCTGCTGACGTGCTGACGTGCTGACGTGCTGACGTGCTGGCGTGACGTCACCGATCGCTGCCCGACAATGGCGTTCCGGCGCAAGTGTTAACAATTGACCATTGACAATTAGTCCATATCCTCCCCGCGCGACAGGATCGCTTTCTTCACCTCGCCAATGGCCCTGGTGATTTCAATCTCCCGCGGACAGGCCTGCACACAGTTGAAGACCGTCCGGCAGCGCCAGACACCCATCTTGTCGTTGAGGATCTCCAGTCGCTCTTCCGCACCCTGGTCGCGGCTATCGAAGATGAAGCGATGGGCCTGCACGAACGCAGCTGGCCCGAGGTACTCCTGGTTGGCCCAGAAGGAAGGACAGGAGGTGGTACACGCCGCGCAGAGAATGCACTTGGTTGTATCATCGAACCGTTCCCGATCCTCGATGGTCTGGAACTGCTCACGCCCTTCGGGCAGCGGATCTTCCCTGATGAAATAAGGTTTGACGGCACGATAGCTGGCAAAAAAGGGCTTCATGTCGACGACCAGATCCTTGATCACCGGCAGGCCACGCAAGGGCTCCACCGTGACCTTTTTGCCCAGATCCTGCATCAATACCTTGCAGGCCAGGCGGTTCCGGCCATTGATCACCATAGCATCGGAGCCACACACCCCATGGGCACAGGACCGGCGCAGAGTCAAGGTGCCATCCTGCTGCCACTTGACCTGGTGCAGTGCATCCAGCAACTGGTCGGTCGGGCTCACCTCCACGGTGTACTCGCCCCACCAGGCCTTTTCGTCCTTCTCCGGGATGAAGCGTTTTATGCGCAGCTTCACTAGCATAACTTACTCCTCTGCCAAAAACAATCGACAGCTGACCACCGACCACCGTCTTCTGAAAGCCGTCCACCGTCTTCTGGCTGCCGCCGTCCGCGGTCTGCCGTCTGTCGTCTTCTGAAAGCCGTCTGTCGTCTTCTGAAAGCCGTCCACCGTCTTCTGGCTGCCGCCGTCCGCGGTCTGCCGTCTGTCGTCTTCTGAAAGCCGTCTACCGTCTTCTGGCTGCCGTCCGCGGTCCGCCGTCTGTCGTCTTCTGAAAGCCGTCTGTCGTCTTCTGACTGCCGTCCGCGGTCTGCCGTCTGTCGTCTTCTGAAAGCCGTCTGTCGTCTTCTGATTAGTAGACTCTCTCCATCGGCTGGTAGCGCTCAATCACCACCGGCTTATAGTCCAGCTTATAATTGTCGCCTTCCATGGTGACCAGCGTATGCTTGAGCCAGTTCTCGTCGTCCCGCTGCTTGTAATCGTCCCGGGCGTGGCCACCCCGGCTCTCCCTGCGATTGAGGGCACTGATGGCCGTCACTTCCGCCAGATCGAGCAAACAGCCCAGCTCCCAGGCCTCCAGCAACTCGGTATTGAATCGCCTGCCCTGGTCGGCAACGACAACGCTCTTGTATTGCCGTTGCAGTTCCTGTATCTGTTCCAGGGCCTCAGTGATCAGAGCATCGGTGCGGAAAACACCCACATTGGACATCATCACTCGCTGCATGACCTGTCGAATGCCGGCAACTGAATGTTCCCCTGCACCCGATAGGAGTCCTGTCAATTCAGTCTCAACCCTGGCAGTCGGCGACGGTGGCAAAGGCGCCCAGTCTACTGTCTGGCAGAAATCGGCAATGGCAACCCCGCTGCGCTTTCCAAACACCACCAGGTCCACCAACGAGTTGGTACCCAGGCGATTGGCGCCATGCACGCTTACGCAGGCACACTCGCCTGCCGCGAAGAGCCCTGGCAGCACGGCATTGCCGGAATCGATCACCACTTCTCCATTCACATTGGTGGGAATGCCGCCCATGCCATAGTGTGCCGTCGGTTGAACAGGCATTGGATCCTTGATCGGGTCGATTCCCAGGTAGGTGCGGGTGAAATCGGCAATGTCGGGCAGCTTTCTTTCGATGTCCTCCGCAGTGATGCTACGCGGGCTGCCATCGGGATTGGTCGCGCCGTCCAACTCGAAGTACTTGTTGACCGTATCCGGGGTCACGTCCAGAAAAACATAGTCCTCACCATCGATACCCCTGCCTCCGGCCACCTCGAGGTAGATAGCGCGGGAGACCACGTCTCTGCTCGCCAGGTCTTTGATGGTGGGCGCGTAGCGCTCCATGAATCTTTCGCCCTCGCTGTTCAACAGCACGCCACCCTCACCCCGTACCCCTTCGGTGATCAAAATGCCCATCCTGGCAATGCCCGTCGGATGGAATTGGAAGAACTCCATATCCTCCATGGGCACACCCCGGCGCAAACAGATCGCGTTGCCGTCGCCCGTCAGGGCATGAGCATTGGAGGTGATGTTCCATACCCGGCCCCAACCTCCCGTGGCAAAGAGCACCGCCTTGGTGTGAAACACGTGTAGTTCGCCCGTATCAACCTCATACCCAACAATGCCCGCAACCCGTCCCTCGTTCAGCAACAGATCCATGACCTGAAATTCATCGAAAAAGGTCACATCGTTTTTGATGCACTGCTGGTAGAGGGTTTGCAGGATCATATGCCCGGTCCGGTCTGCCGCATGGCAGGCGCGCCGCACCGCTTGTTTGGTATCGTTGTTGGTATGGCCGCCAAAGGGCCGTTGGGAGATTTTTCCATCCCTGGTGCGATCGAAGGGCAACCCCATGTGCTCCAGTTCGAGTACGACCTCTATCGCCTCTTGACACATCAGGTCGACAGCATCCTGGTCCGCCAGGTAATCGCTGCCTTTGACAGTGTCGAATGCGTGCCACTCCCAGTGATCCTCTTCCACGCTGCCCAGGGCCGCGCCAATGCCACCCTGCGCTGCGCCTGTGTGGCTGCGGGTGGGATAGAGCTTGCTGACAACGGCCACATTGGCACCGCGGGAGGCGTAAAGGGCAGCCATTAACCCGGCGCCGCCACCACCTACGATTACTGCGTCGAATCGATGATGCTCCATAGTAAAATGCACTCCAGATTATAGCAACGTGTTAAAGAACGCGTTGATCGCCGTGCTTGATGGCTGATAGGTAAAAATGACCTGGGCACCCATGAGGAAAAGGATCAATACGATACCATACAACAGGGTCTTGACGAATAGATTCCAGCCTCGGGGATGGACCCAGTCATCGATGACCCAGCGCCCACCGTTGGCGCCGTGCAGCAAGGCGAATAACAGCAAGGCCAGATCATAGAGCTGCCAAAAGGGGCTCGCCCAACGACCGATGATCACGCTGTAATCGATGCGGTCGACACCGAGAAGAACGTGCATGAACATCAGATGGCCGACCGCGACAAAGAGAAGGACCAAACCACTGATTCTCATGAAATACCAGGAGAGGGCTTCGAACCTGCTTCTGCTCCCCGTGACCTGAGAAGTCGCCATTGTTGTCATCGTCATCTCCTTACAGCGGAATCCACCAGGGGGGCTCGAAGTGGAAGAGGGGCCCAATCGTCGTTATGGCGGCCGGAATAAAGAAGATCAATGTCACGACCAGGACAATGCGGAACATCGTCCGTTGCGTCTTCCAGTTAGAAAACCGTTCCGGTCGAAAATCCACCAGAATGATCCGTACACCGTTGAACGCGTGATACAACACCCCGAAGATCAAGGCCAACTCTGCTACTTTGAAAAGCGGATGGCTGTAGATGAAGAGAAACTTTGTGAATATCTCCTCGCCGACCCCGACCAAAAAGATGTCGACGATGTGCAAAAAGAGGAAGAGAAGGATTCCGATGCCAGCGACACGATGCAATAACCAGGCCCAGTGGCCCTCGCGCCCGCGGTAGCTAATCGTGTAATAAATGGATTCCAACGCCTGCGCCATGCAGAACTCCTTTCCACTCCGAAAAAGACACGAGCCAACCGATGCCCCCTAGCTGTGAATTAGTGCGCATTATATCGCCCACACCTTCAAAAGTCAAACAAAAATCAGTAAGAATGTTATGGGTGCATTCATAATCGCTTGATCTCCGCCCCCACTGGCACCGATCGGCAAGCTGACGTATAATCACCCGGTCTATCAGGTCTCACGCAGAAGCATCCCAATCCACCATCTGTCGTCAATGGCAACCGGACGAGTCATCAAGGTTCACTGCCGCTGCGGTCAACTCCTGTTCAAATACTACAAGGCAGGCCGCGGACGGTTGATCAAGTGTTATCTGGACCGGATCAGTAAAGATTTTGTGGGCGTCCAGGGTCTTCCAAACGGCGCTCGACCCCTTTGTCCCTCCTGCGGCAAGGACATTGGCGTTGTCGAATTTATCCGGCGCGGACCAGCGATTAAGCTGAACCAGGGCACCGTTCGCGAAACGAGGACCTAAAGTGATTCCTGATAGAGACCAGGAGTTTGTCAGCGCCATCGCCACCCGCTGGATGCCCGCCTACCTAGCTAGGCCGTGTTGACATTTCTAGCGCAACCAGATAAGGGTTGCAGCAAAGCGCAGGAAACCGAGATAACGCCGAGCAAGTTTATCGAATCGAGAGAAGATGCGGCGATATTGCTTGATCTTGTTGATGAAGCACTCGACCAGGTGGCGCTCCTTGTAAAGATGGACATCGTAATAACGGGGCTCCGTTCGGTTCTTGCGGCC
>JAYELL010000110.1 GCA_034717495.1 Chloroflexota bacterium
CCATTGAGGGACTTTGGAAATGGTTGCGAGAAGAAGTGACTCAACAGCATTGCTACAAAACCATGCGAGACCTTTTTCTGGCTTGTAAGGCTTTCATTGAACGTATCAATCTCGATCCAGTGGCCATAATCAGCGACTCTGGCCCAAATTTGAATTGGACCCTGATTTCGAAAAACTTCTGGTCTCATAATGACTTCAGTTTAGCTATGATCGCTTCCTGTTGGGATCTGCCCGTCGGCGGCCTGTGCCGTTCCATCTATGACACTATCTATGACACTATGACAGCGACGGCAGCCGACGCCCTTCCTGGGGATTGAAGAGGGATGGCAAAGCCGGGCGTCACCCTAATGGTAGCCTGCTAGAACAGTGGCGTCGAGGCGAAACTGGCTGGCGTGGTCACAGCTCGCGCCACTGCTTGTCAAGTATCTCGATGGCGCCCTGATCCTGCATCCAGGCGTCGTCGATCTCTGCCGCCAGGGCGTCCAGCGCGGACCAGTAGTCGGTATGGGCGCGTGCCTCAACCAGGATGCGCGTCTCCAGGATGCGGCGCCGGACATCGTCCATGGGCAGGATCACCGCTACCGGCTCTCCCCAGTAGGTGACGATATACTCCGCCTGCTCCTCGCGCACGGTTCTGATAACTTCCGACGTGGCGTCTGTTAGTTCATGGACGCCGATCTTGGGCATGGCGGTTGGCTCCTTGAAATGCAGCTACCAATGTGGCTACATTGAACTATAACGCCTTGCCGGTGCCAAACGAACAAGGTTTCGAGGGTGGTTGGAAATCGGATCAAGAAAGCCCTGTTAGGCAGGCGCGGGTTGAGGCGTTCCAGGGCAGCCTGCAGATGGGGTTTGAGAACAACTTCCTGGGTCGTCTCTCGCCCAGTGACCGGGCGGTGATCTCCCTGCTCGAAGAGGCCGTTGGCCGTTTCCCAGCCCAGCTCGGAGAAGAGGGCGATGGTTGGTTGTTCGACCGGCCCGATTCTAGCGCAAATCACAGGCGTGGACAAAGCGGACTTGCGGCAGCTGTTCCATGCCAGTAACGCATCTGCTTCAGGTCATCGGGCGAAAAGCGGGTGGCATACCTGGATAGTTAACCGGTGGCGGATCGTCTGAGATGCCGATGTTGTCTGACCACTCCACCAGGGCATAGTTGTGCCAGGTTTTTTCGACTACTTCACTTGTCATCGCTGTCAAGCGGAAGGCTGAACTGGCAGCAATTCTCAAGATGGTGTGAGATGTGGTAAGGTAGGTGTCTATCGAGAGAAAGGGCAAGGTTCGGGAGGGAGAAAATACGCTAACCGATAGCCATGGATAGAATTGCTGTACCAGGAAATCTCGTCTTGACAGAGCCGGGCACGTGTGCTATGTTGGCGCAAGGATTTCCTGAAAATGAGGGTTAGCGATGTGCTACTGGCATGGCCAAGAAACATATCATTACCCTGGATGAAAAGGAACGCAGGTGACTGCTGTATGGTAGTCAGCATCGGTCGAAACCAAGTGCAGGTAAACCGGCCAACCTACATTCTGCCGAAAGGCGATGAGGGCAAGGTCGACCGGGAGATAGCAGAGCAGCTGCGCGAATTGTCTCCCCGTGCTCAGGAACACCCGTCCTCCGTCCTAACCTCGGGGAACGGAGGTCTCGTCTGGCTATGCGGAGGTGGAAGGGGGTAGCTCACAGGCATCAACGAATCGGACCAGGTAGGTTGGTTTTTTTTTTTTGGCTCGCACGAAGCACGAGGAGGAGTAACCATGCAAGGTAACAAGATGTGGTGGAGTGTGTTGGTCGGTCTCCTGGTCGGGACGTTTCTGTTAACTGCGTGTGCCCCGGCACCGGTGTCCCAAGTCACACAGAAGGTCGAGGAGACCGTTGTCGTCGCCGGCACGCCGGAGGTGGAGAAGGAAGTCACACCGACACCACCGCCACCAACGCCCGAGCCGGTGACCATCACCTGGGCCACCTGGGGTGGGGCGATCCAGGCGGATCTGTACCAGGAGGCCATCAGGCAGTTCCATGCCAAACAAGACAGGGTCCGAGTGGAGAACATCAATTCGCCAGGGATGAGTGATCACCTGCAGAAAGTGCAGACCATGATCGCCGGTGGTACGTCCCCGGACGTGATCATGATCGGTGGTGAGAACGTCCCTGCCTATGCTGCCCAGGGCATCTACCAGCCTCTCGATCCCTTCATTGAAGCCGACCCCGACTTCGACATCCATGACTACCTTCCCATCACCATCGATGTCATGAAGTATGAGGACAATATCTATTCCTTGCCCGGAGGCTTCAACATCGGCGCTCTCTACTACAACAAGGATCTGTTCGACGAGGCTGGCCTGGATTACCCCAACCGGGATTGGGACCATGATGATCTTTTGGAGGCTGCCAAGGCTCTGACCAAGCGCGCGGATGGCCGTGTGATCCAGTACGGCTACACCAACAGCGCCCTGAACATGTGGTTCTTCATCTGGCAGAACGGTGGAGAGGTCTTTGACAACGATACGAATCCCTCCGTGGTGCTGCTGGACCAGCCGGCTGCCCTGGAGACTCTGGAGTGGTACTTCGACCTCTCTCTGAAGCACGGCGTGATGCCCACCCTGGTGGAACTGATGCAGTCTGGTGGCCAGCAGGAGCTGTTCGCGTCAGGGCAGATCGCCATGCTCATCGATCACCGAGGCGCCACGCAGGTCCTCAACCAGATCACCGACTTTGAGTGGGGTATTTCGGAGCTGCCCAAGGGCTCGGCGGGGCGGGCTGTAGTCTTCAACTGGGCCGGCCGAGGCATCGCCACCGACTCCGAGCATCCGCAGGAGGCCTGGGAGTTCCTCAAGTGGTTGACCGGGCCGGAGGGAGTTCGCATCTTCATCGAAAGCGGCAACGGGCTACCCGCCATATACGATCTATTGGACGATCCCACGCTGGAGATCCAGCAGCCATTCCTGGATGCCGTGCCATACGCCCGTCCCTTCTTTGCCTCGCCCAAGTGGAACGATATGCTGCCCGTGATGCTCAATTACCTGCAGCTCATGGCTATTGGCGAAATGGAACCCGAGGAAGCCGTCCCGCTCATGAAGCAGGAGGTGGACGCCCTACTGGCGCAGTAGGGCTACGCATTCCAGCCGTGCCCAGGCGGCTCGGGCGAGCCACCTGGGCACCGATCTAGAGGACGGGCTATCACAATGACCGCCCATGGGCGTCCAACAAACCCACTACTGAGGTCCGAGCGCCGCTGGGCCGTCTTTTTTTTGACCCCCAGCATCATCGGCTTCCTGGCCTTCACCGCACTTCCAGTGGTCGCTTCGCTGGGGCTGAGTTTCGTAAAGTGGAATCTGATCCACCCACCCGAGTTCGTGGGACTCGGCAACTATGCAAGAGCCCTGCATGATCCAATGTTCTGGAGGGTACTCAAGAACACGGCGGTCTACACCGTGGGCACCGTGCCAACGTCCATGGCTCTTTCGCTTGCCCTGGCTCTCGCTCTCAATCAGAAGATCCGCGGGGTAACGCTCTTCCGCGGCCTCTACTACCTGCCCGTGGTAGCCCCCATGGTTGCCATCACCATGGTGTGGCGCTGGCTATACAATAGCAACTTTGGCATGATCAACTACCTCCTCAGCCTCGTGAACGTGCCGGCCGTTCCCTGGCTGACCTCGACGCGCTGGGCCATGCCATCCGTGATTATCATGAGCGTCTGGAAGAGCCTTGGCTATGGCATGGTCATCTACCTGGCCGGCCTGCAGGGTATCCCCCAACATCTATACGACGCTGCCGCCGTGGATGGGGCCAATGCCTGGCAGCGCTTCCGCCACGTCACACTGCCGATGCTGACCACCACGACCTTCTTCGTCATGGTCACGTCTATCATCTCGTCTTTCCAGGTCTTTGGCCAGGTCTATGTCCTGACCCGTGGCGGGCCGGCCAATGCGACGGCAACAATGGTCTATTACATCTTCCAGAACGCGTTCCAATCATTCCGCATGGGGTACGCCAGTGCCCTTTCGTGGCTGCTGTTCGTCGTGATCTTTTTGTTCACCGTCATTCAGTATCGTGCCCAGCGGGAGCGCACCTACTATGAATGAGCGCGCTGGCAGGGGAAAGGCCGCGGAAACACGTCGCTTCCAAATGCGAATCACTCCGAAGCACCTGGCAATCGGGCTGCTGTATCTGGTGCTCATCTGTGGCGCGCTCTTTGCGCTGGTGCCTTTTGCCTGGATGGCATCGACCTCCCTGAAGACTCTGCCCGAGGTGGCGCGGTGGCCCATCCAGTGGATCCCATCTGATCCTCAATGGCAGAACTACATCGCCGTGTTCTCCCATGTGCCCTTCCTGCAGTTCTACGCCAACACCGTCTTTGTGACACTGCTGCGCACGCTGGGCTTGCTGATCACCTCTTGCATGGCGGGATATGCCTTCGCGCGGCTGCGCTTCCCCGGTCGGGATGTTATCTTTCTCTTCTATCTGGGCACGATGATGGTCCCCGGACAAGTCACTGTCATTCCTCGCTTCATTGCTATGCGCTGGCTGCATTGGATAGACACCTACCAGGCCCTGATCGTCCCAGGGATGTTCTCGGCCTTTGGCGTATTCCTGATGCGGCAGTTCTTCATGGGCATTCCGCGCAGTTTGGATGACGCCGCGATCCTGGATGGCGCCAGCCATCTGGACATCTTTTGGCGCGTCTGCCTTCCGCTGTCCAAGCCTGCCATCGCAACGCTGGTCATCTTTGCTTTCGTAGGCTCCTGGAACGACTTTATGTGGCCGCTCGTCGTGATCAATTCGGTCGAGAAGCTGGTGCTAAGTGTGGGGCTGTCTTACTTCCAGGATCTGTACTATACCGAATGGACCCTGCTCATGGCAGCATCGGTGATGACCATGGTTCCGGTGCTCCTGGTCTATGTCCTGGCCCAGCGCTACTTTGTACAGGGCATCGCCTTGACGGGCACCAAAGGTTGAGGGGCTGGTACGAGCGTGGAGATTGCAGCTATTGAGGAGAGGCTGCAGATGCCACAGCCACCGACGGCCATTTTTGCCATGAATGATCTGACGGCCTTGCTCGCCCTGAAGGCAGCGAGCCTGGCGCACTTGAGCGTACCGCGCGATCTTTCGCTGGTGGGTTTCGACGATATGGATTTCGTTGCTTTCTTGCCAGTTCCGCTGACTTCTGTGGCTCAAGACCCCTTTGCTTTGGGCAGACGGGCGGCCGAGCTGCTCATCGAACGCATCGAGGGCCATGAGGGTCCACCTCGTATGGAGCTGCTGCCAACTCGGCTGAAGGTGCGCGCGACGACGGCTCCTCTCGCGAGTTGAGGAAGCGACTCGTGTATCCCTTTCTCGGGGTGGGCAAGAGAAGGACGGTTCAGAGCGAGATACGAACGGCCAGCGAGGCCATCGCACAGCATAGTGACTCATGAAGATAATGACCCTAAACTTGCGACATGATGCAGATCGATGGCCTGATCGCTTTGGCCTCGTCATGCAGGGGGTTCTCGCTGAACTCCCCGACATCATAGGATTTCAGGAGGTGGCTCTCGCCATCGAGCAAGCACAGACAATTGCGCGTGCTGTTAACGGGTACCTGTCTGAGCGTCCATACCGAGTATTCGTCGAAGAAAAGTGGAGTCCTCAGCCCAGAGAGGGTGTCGCCATCCTGACCAGAGACCAGGTGATCGAATCTGAGAGAATCGAACTCCCTGAGGCGGGCCGCATTGCGCAATCGATCGTGATACAGAGGTGTAGAAACCGAATAGGAATCATCAATACCCACTTGCACCACTTGCCAAAGGATGATGAATCTATCCGCCTTATCCAGACCAGACATCTCTTGGCTTGGGTGGCGGACAGAAGCTCGGAAGTCACAAGTTGGATCCTGGTCGGTGATTTGAATGCCAGACCTGAAAGCGAGACAGTCAAAGAGGTAGAGAAAGAGCTGGTGTCTGCATACAAGTCTGTTCATGGTCATGAACCCAGTCACACATTCCCTACACCTTTGGTGAAGGAGATTGGAGACTGGTATCAACCCAGGACCCTTGACTATATTTTTCTCACTCCATGGGCTTTTCGCGCGACGCAAGCATGTCTGACTTTCACGAGACCGCATCCTCAGGATCCGACCCTGTATGCCTCAGATCACTATGGCATCCTGGCAGAGGTTGGCTGTGCAGAAGCAGAAGACGGACCGAAAAGCGATCGCGCTCGCACGGAGGTGCTGACGACTCAATTGATGGTGCGGGCTACGGCGGCTCCCCCCGCGAACTCAGGAAGCGACTCGTGAATCCCTTTCTCGGGGTGGGCAAGAGAAGGGCAGTTCAGAGCGAGATACGAACGGGGCCAGAGCTTCTGCGGCTAGTGCACTGTGGGCTAAACAACTATGCCGTTACCAAGGTCCTCCACTGGAGGTAGGAACGGTCTTTATCTGCATGTTTATCTATGCCGTCATGCACTAGGTTCCATGGAGAATCGACCTATGACTCGGCGAGCGAAAGAGTTCTCATGCATCGTAACCCGGCCCTGATCGAACTGGGCTTTTCACCACAAGATCGCGTGGTCATCATTCACGCCGACGATCTGGGCATGTGTCACGCCGCCAATGCTGCCTTTGCCGATCTGGTGTCCTTTGGCCTGGTGACCTGTGGCTCGGCCATGGTGCCCTGTCCCTGGTTCCCCGAACTGGCAGCCTATGGCCGCCAGCATCCAGAAGCCGACATCGGCGTGCATCTGACACTGAACAGTGAGCATCCGTCCTACCGTTGGCCTCCGATCTCCACCCGTGATCCGGCCAGCGGCCTGCTGGATGAGGAAGGGTACCTGCCTCGTACGGTCAGAGCGCTGCATGGACAGGTTTCGCCAGAGGCTGCCCTAGCCGAAATAAGGGCTCAGGTTGTGCGGGC
The DNA here is from genome assembly GCA_034717495.1 of Chloroflexota bacterium. Lineage (NCBI taxonomy): Bacteria > Bacillati > Chloroflexota > Chloroflexota bacterium. Next base: position 6,889 of record JAYELL010000110.1, read on the forward strand.
TCTGGCAGCGGGTATCGACGTCACTCACGTTGATACCCACATGGCCGCGGTCATTCATCCCCAGGTCTTTTCTGGCTACCTGAATCTGGCCATGGAGCGTCGCCTCCCCGGATTGTTTCCCCGCTTGACGCCAGAACTGGCGCAGAGACTGGCCCTGCCCACTCACACCACTGCTGTCTTCGGTGAAGAGCTCGACCGGCTGGAAGCCATGGGCCTGCCGTTGATCGATCACGTTGCGTCTGTCTCATTGGGACCTGCGGAGGACCCGTTGGGCGCGTACCAGCGAGCGTGCGAAGCACTGCAACCCGGGCTCACCCACCTGATCATCCACCCGGCCCTGCCTGGCAGCGAGATAGAAGCCATCATCCGGGATGCCTGGCAGCGGATTGCCGATTACCAGGCCATGATGAGCCAGGAGCTCCGATCTCATCTGGCCGCTGCTGGCGTTCACGTTCTGGGGTATCGCGAGTTGCGCGACGTGATGCGCACCGCAATGGGCCAACCACCCGGACCAGGCACCTCCGATGGCCTGTCCGCCACCTGACCGGATCATCTCGCGGGGGAATTGCATGAGCGAGGTTGAGAAAGAAACCCGGCAGACTGTCAAGGAGGTAAGTCGAAAAGAGAAAAGGGTAGCACAGCTTGATGCGCTACCCTTGGACCAGACAGGAATTCAGTCAGGTCAACCCTCCCAACGCTGATGACTCGCCGCCTGGCCGGCCGGGGAGAGTCTCCAGTGCCAGGGGATTATCTCAGAATTCTCCAAACAGCTTGCTGATGCCGCGCTTGATATAGCACGATATAGCGATCGAACAAGGGATTGACGACAGATGAACGATCGTGTATCATGGTTCAAGTCAGGTTGGTGTCATTTCTCTTCTCAAAAGTTGGTAACCAAATCAATCACGGGTCGTTGGTTGGCATTGGTGTG
>JAYELL010000111.1 GCA_034717495.1 Chloroflexota bacterium
TGACCTGTCTACTTATCTACTTGTTTCCTTGTCTACTTGTTTCCTTGTCTACTTGTTTCCTTATCTACTTGTTTCCTTGTCTACTTGTTTCCTTGTCTACTTGTTTCCTTATCTACTTGTTTCCTTGTCTACTTGTTTCCTTGTCTACTTGTCTCCCTCTTTCCTTGTCTCCCTCTTTCGTTAACTAATGGCATTATACGCGGCCAGGGCAACGGGTGTCAACTCGAGAAAAACGGGCGTAAAAAAACGCCTCCGCACGAAGCAGAGGCGTTGCGAATGGCTCATCCAATCGGTCAGGGTGCCCGACTCAATTGCCAGCTTGCCAGGAGCAGGCCGACCAGGAATACCGCCAGAGCAATCTCGATCGCCAGCAGGACACCCGGTGCCAGCCCCAGGAAATCTCCAGCAGGTTGATTTGCAGGATCGCTCGTCGCCGTCTTAGCCACAATCGCTGTCGGATCCCCATCTTCCACAGCCAACTGACCCTGGCTTGCGGGTAGGGGCGCCGTGGCATGCAAGGCAGGGTTGCTTACGCTTATGTCGCCCACCAAAACCACCAGGAGGCAAATGGCAACCAGAGCAGCCGCACCCCGCAGATAAAGGGGCTTGAGCCAGGCCAGCCAATCCCAGCGATGGGCTCCAGCCTCAGCCACCATGGACTCGTCCAGTGTAAATGCCCTGGGCACCCTGGCCCGCGGCATATCCTGCAACAGCCCAACAGCATAGGTCAATGCAACCAGCCGTCTGGCGGCATCGGGTTCCCTCTCGAGATACCTGTCGACCACCGCGCTTTCAGTCTCGCTGACCTGCCCATCCAAATAGGCAGACAGCAGTTCATCAGCAACGGGCAAATCCCGATCGTATTTCGTCATCGTTACAGCTCGCTTCAGCGATTTCGGGTCAGACTCGCCTGGTCCACGCCCGAATACGGGCTCCTATCCTGCGGCATTCAGTTGATCTCCCGGCAATAGTCAGTCGTTTTGTAGACGGTATCGGCTGGGTAAAAGTTCCTGTCTTTCCATCAGATAGTCGCGCAGTTTGCTGCGCGCCCGACTCAAGCGTGATTTCACCGTGCCCAGCGACGTGTCCGTCACCTGGGCGATCTCGTCATAGCTAAGGCCCTCGACATCGGAGAGCAGCACGACGATGCGCTGTTCGGTGGGCAACTGGTCGATCCCTTGCTGGATCAATCTGCCCAATTCCAGCCTCATCGCATGATCGACCGGTTGTTCCCCATGATCGATCAGCCGGCTGGCATGTTCGGGATCCACAGCCGCGTCATCCAGGGAGTTGGTCGGACGGCGCTGGAACTGGCGAAGCTGGTCGTAACACGAGTTGGTAACGATACGCAGGAGCCAGGCCTTGAAGGAACCGCCCCGATACTGCCCCAGGTAACGAAAGGCCTTCAGGAAAGCCTCCTGGGTGGCGTCCTCGGCAAAACCGGCATTGCCGAGAATGCGGTAGGCAAGATTATAGGCCATACCCTGATAATGCAGGATCAGCTTGTTGAAGGCAGCCAGGTCCCCTCGGTTGGCAGCCTCGATCAGGGCTTTTTCATCCATATTAGCGACAAAGTGAGCAATTTTGACGAAAATTTCATGTTCGGCTATACTGGCTGGGTCAATAACTGGGCCGAAGTGGCGGAATTGGTAGACGCGACGGTCTCAAACACCGTTGAGCATTAGGCTCATGTGGGTTCGAGTCCCACCTTCGGCACCTGCTCCGCTGCCCATGAGATTCCTTCGAACAGTGCCCGGTTCGAATCGCCACAGTGTGGCAATCTCATGATCGGGGCTCCCGGCTGAGATAGCACTCGTCGGATGACGTATGCGAGCCGAGGCATTATACTGCTTGTTGAGTAAATTGCTAAACCGTTCCTGGAGAGCTCTTTCGACAAGTCTGGTGGCCTAGATCGCAAATGCTTTTATCGATAACAGCCGACCCAGACGCTGCCCATTGCCACTGTTACTGCGGCAGAGTCTTGACGAAAACGAATAAATAGGAGGCGACAAGGGAATTGGCCGCTGCGCGGCGATTCCCTTCTCTATGTTAACCGACCGACGATTTAACACACGCACTGAACAGCAGCGCCGCTCCCATCGTCACACACCAGTTGCGGTTCTCGCTGTGTTGATCATGGCCGCGCTTCTCATGAGCAGCTGCGGGCCGAAGGATAAAAAGGCCGAGGCTCTTGGGCGGCTCGAGCGCGATGCTGCCGTCATGGCGATTGCCAGCCGTTTTGCCGAGTCAGAAGACCTGGGTGCGGCCCAAATTGCGCTCGATGAACTAAACCTGCCCAACCCGGCCCAATCAGTGCTGGCCCTGGCAGAAACACATATCGTGCAGGGTGCGGAATCTCAGGTGATCCTCTCGATCGTAGCCCTGGCTGAGGCCCTCGGACCGCTGAGCCGCATGGCCCAGGACTACCTGGCTTCCCAGAGCGCCGGTCATGCTGTCGCGCAAGCCGAAGTGGCGCCGACTGAAGCACCATTGCCGACCGGCACCGGTGTGCCGGCAGCTACGGCTACCGATACACCGGAACCTTCGGCTACACCGACTGATACCCCGGAACCCACGGCAATCCCCACCGATACACCTGTGCCCGCGCCTCAGGCATTGGCAGATTCACAAGCACTGAATGTGCGCAAGGGGCCAGGGACATTGTACCCGGTGGCCGGACAGCTGGGCCAGGGTGACAGCGTAGATATCATTGGACGCAACAACGACAGCAGTTGGTGGCAGGTTGCCTTTCCCGACGGCAGTCAGGGTTGGGTCTTTGCCAATCTCGTCACTGCCAGCGGCGCGGTTGACGGCATTGAGCTGATAGAAAATATCTCTCCTCCGCCGGCAACGTCGACGCCCTCCGCACCGCCTACGGCCACGCCTGCTCCGAAACCGGCAGGTCCTCCTTTTGCTCTCACCGGTTTCCGCCTGCGCTCCATTGGAGAACATGCCCAACATTGCAGCGGCGGCGATCACAACATCTTTGTGAATGTAGTTGATGCTGCCGGAAACCCGTTGAACGGCACGCGCGTGCGCGAGATATTTACCAAGGAGATCAAGGTCACCGGCGACCCAATTCCTGGACAGGTACATTGGGATATCTACAGGGGCGGTGGTGGTGTAGTCGAGATCATCGACGAAAATGGAAACCCCTTGAGTGGCCAATCACGCGGGATGAGTGCCGACTGGCCTCCCTTTGATCTAATGGAAGCAGCTGGTTATTGCAGCTGCAAGCCCCATCCCGATTCGGAGAGCTGCAGGGCCGACCTGGAAAGCAAACAGTATCTGTTTTCTGTTGGACATTATGTCTACGAGGTTACTTTTCAGCGTCAATTTTAGCGCGGTTCTTAATACCTGAACTTGCGGGACCATGGCGAGTTCTTCCTGCCACTTTCGCTCGGCGTAACCCATAGACGCTGCTGAGCTATTCTTATATCAAAAGGTGATGCACGCCGTGACATCTCAACCCCTAGACCGAGTTCCCCTTTTCGCAGGGCTCGGGCCATCGGAAAAATTGCTCATCGCAGAGCAACTGCGGCCGGTCGAATTCGAACCTGGCGAAACCCTGTTCCGCCAGGGGCAACCGGCGACCCGAATGATCCTTGTGGAAAGTGGCTGGGTGCGCCTCGTTTCCCAAAACGGCCTTGTCCTGGCTACCTTGGGACCAGGAAACGCCCTGGGTGACCTGGATCTCATCCTGGACCGGCCCTATGCAACCGGTGCTCAGGCAGTAAGTCCGGTAACCGCGCTGACACTGTCCGCGTCCGATATGGAGCGCCTGGTCCAGAATAGCTCGACGATGGGCATCGCCCTCAGCCGAGGCATTGGCAGCCCGATTGCTGCCATGCGCAACTACGTGCGCAACCGCCTGCAATCGGTGCCCGGCTGGCGTCGGGCCAGCCGCGCCAGCCTGTTTGCTGCTGTGGATCGATTGACCCTGACCGATGCCCTGGCTGGACAAACCCTGTTCAATGCGGGCGATCCCGCGAAAGGGCTCTATGTGCTCGAACAGGGCCAGATCCGGCTGTACGACCCCACCAGTGCTGCTGGCACTGTTGCCATCGGCGCAGGATCTGTCTTCGGTGACCTGGCACTGCTTACCGGCAAGCCCCATGTGCGGACCGCTGAGGTCTTCAGCGATTCCATTCTCTGGACTTTGGGCGCCGATACCTTTGCCGAGTTAACAGCCGAATTCCCCGAGCTGATCACCCTGCTTAGCCGGGAATTGCGGGCCCCACTCAGTGCCGCCGATCAAAATCAGGCCATGGAACGCCTGCGTGCCCTGCCCAGCTTCAGCCGCTGGCCAGACGATGTTCTGCAGGAATTGGCAGGCAATCTACTGCTTCAGCATGTACCCGCCGGGCAGGTGATCTACCGTCGCGGCGATGCTGGCGACGCCATGTATCTGATCGAGGACGGCCAGGTTGAGCTTCACGCCGACGGCGAGATGCTGGCCCGCCTGGGCAGCGGCAACGAGTTCGGCGAGATGGCCCTGATCACGGGGCGCAGCCGGACAGGCACCGCAACAGCCGCGATAGACACAAATCTGTGGATGCTCTATCGCAGCGATGTCGAACGGCTGGTGGCGCGTTATCCGGCTGTCCAGGCAGCCATGACCGAGGCCGTGGCCCAGCGACTGGCCGCCGCAGATGAAACCTTCTTCGACCGTCACCTTCGGCAGATATCACTCCTGGCAGGCCTGTCACGACCTCAGCTCGAGGCCGTGCGCCAACGGCTGCACGCGGCACGCTATCAGCCTGGCGAGGTAGTTTATTACCAGGGGGACGAGCCCGACGGCCTCTTCCTGATCGAAGAGGGTGAGGTAGCCATCGAGGATGAACGACAGGTCGTAGCCACCATGGGCGACGGCGACATCTTCGGCGAAGGTGCCTTGCTCCTGGAGGGACAACGGGGTTTTACCGCCAGAGCCACTGCCGAAACGGACGTGTGGCTGTTGCGACAGGAGGACTTCGAAGATTTGATGCTCCAGTACCCCAGCCTGGCGTTAAACCTGAGCCGGGTGCTGGAGAGCCGCCTGAGAAGCACCACAAGGGAACAGGTTCCCGTTGCGGCAGCGGTTGCGGCCACAACGGCGGCGGCAGCCAGGCCGCGGCGGCGACCGGCACGGCCTGCACCGGCAGCGGTCGAACCCGCCTCACCGGGCATGTTTGCCGGTATCAAGAGCGGCATCGACAGCGCCACCGACTGGTTCAAAGATGCCAGCCTGCTGATGAAGCTAGGCGTGCTCGCTCTGGTTGCCCTCACCATCTATATCTGTGGTCTCGCCATTCCCCTGGTGTTTGTCGGTTCAGTAGCAGCGGCCGAGGGGGATGCAAGGGCCATGACCATGGCCGCCTCCCTTCCGGTACGCGGCGGGCTGGAGGTAGTCGATACCCCAACCCCCACGCCCCCTCCAATGCAGGCAGGTGGCGTCGCCGTAGCCATGGCCAATACGGAGGACATCGAGCCAACACCGACCTTCACGCCGTGGCCTACAGACACGCCCATTCCAACCGATACACCGACGGTGACACCGACGCCGACCAATACGCCGTCGCCGACGCCCACCTTTACGCCTACCTTTACACCGGTGCCGACAAATACCCCCGTGCCGACAAATACCCCTCGACCGGTGATCGCCCGAACGGCGGGCAGAGCTGCGGTAGCAGCGCCACCGACTGCCACACCATCGGTCGAATGGCGTCTCGTCTCCATGCGGCGTTTGACTCCTTGCGAGAACAAGGGCAAACATCATATTTTCGTCAAGATACTGGATGCCGCAGGCAACCCGATAAACGGTCCGTTGGTGGTTCAGGCCAACGCGGGCAACCACGGTCAGGTTCTCGACAAGATGCCTTCAGGCGCCAAGGGAGAAGGCAAGGCCGAGTTCATCATGTGGAAAAATGCCCAGTACGCGGTGTTTATGGCCAATCCCGACGGCTCTCCGGGAAGCACAGAAATCGCCCAGCCGTTGCACTCCGGCTTCGCCGATGAGGCTGAATGCCCAGGCGGTGGCGGCGGCAACACACTCTTCCATAATTCCTTCGAGGTCATCTTTCAGCGAACGCGGTAGCTGATCCAAACACAGGCTATCGATACCCGTGCCGAGATGGCTCAAAAGAGAACACACGCCCATGTCATCCGGAAGGCTACGTAGCCACCATCTGTGGTTGCCGACAATCCTGCTCCTGCTGCTCTTTGGCCTCAGCTTGTCAGCCTGTGGGGATTCCACGTCAGGCACCACCGCCACGCCGACCAAGACGCCGACCGCCGGACCGGATGACCTGCCAATTGCTACCGACACACCTGGGGCACCAGCGAGCCCACAGTCCACACCCACAGCAACCCTGCCTCCTCCTCCCAAGGTGTTGCCCACGGTCGACGATCCGACTCTGATCGGGAATGGTACACTGCCCGACAACGTCGCACCGTTTACCGCACTGGAAGTCCCTGACCCCTCTGTGTTGGAACATATGGCGGTGGCCGTCAAGATCTCCAATTCCCCTATCGTGCGGCCCCAATCCGGCCTTAGCACTGCCGATATCGTTATCGAACATCTCGCCGAGGGTGGCATCACTCGTTTCACGGCCGTTTACCATAGTCAGGACGCCGAACGAATCGGTTCGGTTCGAAGCGCACGGCTCATCGACCTGGAGATACCGGTGCTGTTCGATTCCTTCCTGGTCTATTCGGGAGCCAGCGGCGAAGTTACCCGTCTGCTCGACAGCTCCGACTTTGCAGACACCACCCTGTCCGACGTGCGTGGCGATCCCGGTTTCTATCGACTGGAGGTGCCGGGGCGAGCCTACGATCACACCCTTTTCACCGATACCCAATTGCTGTGGCAGATTGCCGAATCTCAGAATTGGACCGATCCTCCCCGCCAGCGCGGCTGGGTCTGGAGCCATGAATTGCCCGAGGACGTCGATCCCGCCACTACGGTCGAAATACCTTACAGCGAGGAATACTCCGATGTCCAGTACCTGTACAATTCTGATCCCGGCCTTTATCAACGTTCGATTCTGGGCAAGCCTCACCTGGAAGAACTCACCGGCGAGCAGCTAACCGCGGCCAACGTGGTGGTTCTTTATGTCCACCATGTAGACACCTTGATCACCGAGGATGTCCTTGGCTCCAAGTCGATGGAGATTCAGCTATGGGGCCAGGGTCCTATGCAGCTCTTCCGCGACGGTGTTGCCAAGGAGGGCATCTGGCTCAGGCCAAATCGAGACGCTCCCCTGCTGTTTGTCGACGGGAATTTTAAGCCCATCCCCCTCAAGCCCGGAAATACCTGGATTCAGATTGTTCCTCTGGACATGGATGTCACCTTCGGCGAATAACAACCCTGCACGTCGGCAGATGACCACTGACCACTGACCGCCGACCGCCGTATTGCCCCATCGCCGTGTCTCCGTGTCCCCCCTCGCCGCGTCGCTCTTTCCTCCTGTCGCGAAGTCGCAGTGTCGCAGTGGCAATCTCAGAGTCCTCCTCCGCCCAACCTGCTTGGCGGAAGAATGTTTGAGACTGCCACGTCGATCTCGCTCGCTCTGGGATCGGCGTGCCAGCGTGACGTGCCGCTCGATCTCCTCGCAGTGACAAAGGAGGTGGTTCCGCTGATGCTCGCCGTGTCGCTCTCTCCTCTTGTCACAAAGTCGCCGTGTCACCGTGTCGCCCCATCCCCGTGTCGCCCCATCCCCGTGTCGCCCCCTCGCCGTGTCGCCCCCTCGCCGTGTCGCC
>JAYELL010000112.1 GCA_034717495.1 Chloroflexota bacterium
TAGGACAGGCAAAGCTTCTGGCACTGCCTGTCCTTGTGTTTGATTGTATCTCCTGGCACCCAGCATACCGTGAGCCTGTCAAAAAAGTATCAAAAACGGAAACATCCCGCTGAATTCGGGCAAGAAGCGCACGAAAACAACGGGATGTTATGCTCGTAAATCTGCTATTTTCGCCGGTATGAACCGGCTATCGCCCCTGGTGATCAAGGGAGTTTACGTGCAAAAGGCAGGGTCACATGGAACAGAGGCATCGTTTAGCGAAAGATCGTGTTGATGGTTGATCGAAACGGCTATCACCGGATGGCGGCTAGGCCTTCTCAATCGGCTGCCAGAGCCATCCTGGCCCTTTCTTAACCACGCGGCCCAGGCTGGGAAATGGCGGGAAATGCTGCGCCATCACTAGCGCGTTTTCCTCGGCTACTAGGTCGAAGATGCGGCGCTTGCTCGCCGCAGCTTCCTCGGGTAGGATATCGAAAACGGGCAACCATTCCGGGTGCTCAAGGTGAAGCGGATAGAGCACTGTATCGCTGACGAAATAGAGCCGGTCATTTGCTGATGTGACCGAAACCACCATGTGACCGGGGGTATGACCCGGGGCCGGAAGCGTGCTAATGCCTGTTACGATGTCACCGCCTGGCTCGATAAGGACGATGCTGCCCTGTAAGGGTTCCAGATTGCGCCGGGCGATGGCAACATGTTTTTCAGGCGCTATACTCGCCGCGTCCTCCGAGAACCAGAAATCCCAGTCACGTTTCCAGATGAAGTACCGCGCATTCGCATAGATGGGCTGGCCGTCATTATCTAGCGCGCCTCCGATGTGATCGGGATGGGCGTGGGTGATGATCACGGTGTCGATGTCGAGAGGGCTGATGCCAGCGCCTTGCAAGCTCTGCAAAAGCTTGCCCGTACTGGGCGCCAGCTTGCCTGCACCTATATCAACCAGCATGCGATTGTTGCCTGTATCCACATAAAGGAACGTATACGGCGTTATGATCTTGTCGGTAGGGAGACCTCGCTGGCGAAGGGCGGCCTCAAAGGTTTCCACAGACACATTAGAGAAGAAACTCTTGGGCCAATAGTCCTTATAACCGTCGCTCAAGGAGACACACTCGAAATCTCCTATGTTGAAATGATAGTGTTCAGACGTCATGCTCCATTTTCCTCCTTAACCTAAATCCCCATCCCCTTGCTGTAATCAAACGTGATCATGTGCCCCAGCTTGACGCGAATGATCACCGGCTCGTAGGTTGCGGCCAGGGATTCGGCGAAGCCGACTGCTTCCTCGGCGGACATGTATTTCTCGAAAAGGGCGATGCGCTTGGGAGTGACATCCTCGTAGTCCAGTTCCGCCATGCCGTAGATCATAACGGCTTGCAGCACCGGATCGACCCCGTCGACCAGCACGGTCACGCGCGGATCCCTTTTGATGTTCTGAACCTTCTGCGTGATCGCCTGGGTGCCGAACAGGATGTCGCCGCCTTCATAGTTGAACCAGAGAGGAGCGATGTGGATGGAACCGTCCTCGTTGTGGGTTGCCAACTTGGCGATCAGGGGTTTGGCCAGGAAGGCTTCGGCTTCGTCGGCTGTGAAAGGTTTTGCCTGCGGGTAGGGTGCAATCGTTTGTTCAGACATGGTTTTCTCCTTTAGCCGGATTCGTCAATCCGGTCAGAACTGGGTGAGCCAACCCTCGAAGAATTGGCGACATCGAGTGAAATGGTGTTAGGCAACTCCAGGAAAACATTTCCCTCAAGACTGATTGTCTTCCTGGAGTTGCTCACGGCCTTTTCCAGATTTTTCAGGGAATCAATTTCTTGGAAAGGCCTTATTCGGGTGTGGGCAGTGCGCCAAGCTGTTGCATCATGGTGAGCTTATCGGCCACGAGCCGGTGCTCGGTGATCATGCCGTCGACGACGGTAAAGATATCGATGATATCGAAAGACACCTTATTCCCAGTAGCAGGAAACCCCAGAAATGATCCCTGATGGGTACCGTGCAAGGTTTTATAAGTCATCACCTTGTCACCTTCGGCCAGTTGCATGTGGATGATAAAGTGCTGATCGGGGAAAGCGGCGAAGTTCGTTGCGAAGAACGCCCTTGCGCCTTCAATATTGGGTGGATCGGTCATGCCGCCGTAGTCGAAGAAATCCTGGCTGAAAAACTCGACCAGCGCTTCGAGTTTGTGTTGGTTTTGGATCACTTCGACAAAGCGACGGACAACGGCTTTGTTCTGTTCTGGAGACATCGGAACCTCCTTGATTCTGAGAGCGTGTGGCAGGTCGGGTAAAGGTATGATGTTATGGGTCAGTTTACAGGGTGGCTGTCAAAAAACTGTCAAAAAGTAGATTTCACCTGAGTGCGTGCAGCAAAGCATTCGCCTCGCGCAGATCATGGCTGTCGAAACCTTCATCGAATTGGTTGTAGCTATCGGCAAGCACCTGCCGCGCCGCTCGGATTCTGCCCTGGCTCTGCCAGAGCCGGGCCAGACTCGTCGCCGCCCGCAATGCCAGTGATTTCGCCTGCTGTTGCTTGGCCGTCTCCATGGCCCGCTGGAACAACGTCTCTGCTTTTCCAGCATCTTCGCCCTGAGATCTGTGCAATTCGCCGTGCAACCTGCTCAATTCGGCCAACCAATAGCGATCCCCGCCGTTCTGGATGATGGATTGGGCAGTCGATAAGGCGGCGATGCCTTCTGCCGGTTTACCCGCCTTCCGAAAAGCTTCCGCTTGCAGGGCCAGGAAGAAGGGAGAGAAATGCTCATTGCCCGGGGTTCGCCATGCGGTCGTGCCCTCGACCAAATCAGCAATCCCCACCTCGATTTCCCCTTGCTCAGCTAGCGCCCATCCCCTCAATGGCGTAGCCATCGCTGTTGCAATCGGCAGAAAACGCCGTTGGCCCAGCCCGATTGCTTTCTCTGCCAGGTCACGCACCCCCCGTACATCGTGGCGTAAGTACGCGTGCATTGCCATCAGGCCGTACGCATAGCCCTGGCTGGTGGGATGCACCATGGACTCCACCAGATTACTCAGCTCCTGGCTCCGTCTCTGCGCCTGTTCAGGATAGCCCGACAACCACAAAGCGATGCTCGAAAGCCCCATCATCGGCACGATCGGATCATGGCCGAAGCGATAAGCATAACGCTCATGCTGCGCTGGGTCGTATAAAGCAATACCTCGCTCCATAACCTTCAGCGCCTCTTTCAACCTGCCCTGGCCGATCAAGCAGCCGCCCATATTCCGACATGCCTCAGTCACCAGGTCGTCATCTTGGGCCTTCTCGGCGGAGGCCATGAGTTGTTCCGATAGCTTCATGCCTTCATTCATTTTACCGGCCAAACCGAAGTGCCGTGCGAGGCCGACCAGTGAGGTGAAGAGGGCGGGCGTTTCGCCAAGCTCCCGGCACAACTCGACAGCTCGATCATACACACGCTTGGTCTCAGGAGAGGCATAGCCATGAATGACCGTCGTGGGCATGGCCAGGGCGAGTTGCAGATCGATCTCCTGTTGCAGGCGTCGGGATGTCTCCGGTTGGGTGTGGAGGATGTCCAGGCCGCGGCGGTAGTATGAGATGGCCTCCTGGTTGGCGGACTGATGCACTGCTTGCCAGCCAGCCTGCTGAAAATAAGAAATCGCTTTTTCCGTCAGACCGCCATCCAACTGCCAGGCTTGCTCGAAATGAAAGGCCAATTCCCCCACCCTTGTTCCGCCATCCGCCCCGGTTAATTGCTCCAACGCCATCCCCACCTGCCCGTGCAGATACTGGCGTCGGCGACGGGGAAGGTCCTGGTAAATCACTTCCTGGATCTTGTGATGTGTGAACAGATAATCGGAATCTGCTTCCTCCACCCCTTCGCCAACCAATCGCCTGCGTAGCAAATCATCCACAGCCGCCAGCGTCGCATCGCCGCCCCGCCCCCAGGCCATGTCGAGCAAATCGAAATCGAATTCCTTGCCCACCACGGCTGCCAGGCGCACAGCCTCCTGCGTGTCCTCGTCCAGGCGCTCAATCCGGGCCTGGATCGTCTCCTCCACACCGGCGGGCAGCGGCAGATCGGCCCGGCTCAGAGCAGCGAAATCCGCCAGCCAAACCCCCTCCGCCAGCCGGATATTGCCTTGCTCGAACAACGCCTTGATGGTTTCGATCAGATAGAAGGGATTGCCCTCGGTCTCCTGGAATAGACGCCGGGCCAACGGCCTGGCGGATTCGCCATCCCCCGCCAGTTCCGCGATCAGCGCTTCCACCGCCGCTGCTGAGAGCGGATGAAGTTGCATCCGCCGCGCCAGCCCATCTCGCTCCAGGCGACGCCCCAGGGTTGCCAGGGCATGGGCGGGGGATACAGCTTCCGGCCGCAGGGTGCCGACGATGAGCAAGGGCGGCCCGGTCAGGTTCCGAGTCAGATAGTGAATCAGTTGCAGGGTGGAATCGGTGGCCCAGTGCAGATCCTCGAAGACAAGTAAAATCGGCTCTCGGGCGGCCAGCGCCGCCAGAAAACGGGACACCCCCTCGAACAGTTGCGCCTGCTCTCCCGCAGCGCTCCCCAGCAGATCGGCTGTTTCGGCAAAGAGATCGGGAGCCAGACGCGCTGCCTGAGCGGCAACCCAGCCGGGCATCTCATCCGCCACGGCCATTGCCAGGGCTGGCGGCAATGACTTCAAGGCCTCGGCCACTGGCTGATAAGGCAAGACGCCTTCGAATTCGTAGCAACGCCCTTGTAAGATGCGGACGCCTTGCCAGTGCAAGGGATCGATAAACTCCTGCACCAATCGGGTTTTGCCCACCCCGGCCTCACCACTGATCAACACCAGACTGCAATCTCCATCCCGACCCATCTGCCAACTCCCGGCCAAAAAAGCCATCTCCTGCTCTCGCCCCACCAGCGGCGTGGTAGAAACAACATCCAGCGGGTTCCGACCCGAACCAGGTCGGGCAAGAACCTGGGGTGGGGGATGAGCAACAAGAGGTTGAGAGTCGACCTCAAAACGCCCTTCGACGATGGCACGGTGCAACTCGCTGGTCTCGGCCATTGCTTCAGCATCGAGTTCTTCCCGTATCACCGCCCGACAGCGCTCATATTGCGCCAGAGCGTCATGGCGTCTCCCCAGGCGGCAGTTCGCCCGCATCGCCACCCGGTGTGCATCCTCCCGCAACGAGTCCATCTGTAACAATCGTTGCGCCGTGTGCAGCGCCGCCCCATGATTGCCCGCCACTTCACGAGCGTTCATCAGCCGCGCCAGCGTTTCAAACAGTAAACTCTCCAGACGGTAGCGCTCATCGATGATCCAGTCATCGTAGAAGCCATCCATGAAGTCGCCGCCGTACAGATCGGCGGCAGCCTGGAGATTATTGATGTCCGCTCGCCCCGCCAGCATCTCGAACTGCTCGGTATCCAGCCACACTTCTCCGGGAAAATCAAACCCGACTGTCTGTCTATCGCCGGCGATGCAGTTTTCACAGGGGATACAGCGTCGAATGTGCCACAGGGCGGTGGACAAGGAACGCCGCGCCTTAGCCTCCGGCCGATCACCCCAGAACATGGCCATCAACCGTTCGCGGGCGTGTTGCTCCGGCCGGCGGGATGCCAGATAGGCCAACAAAGATTGTGATTTCGTCGTGGCAGGTCGAGGAAGTTCCTGAACGGGATGGCGGCCATTCTCATAGTCCCATTCGAATCGACCTAACAACCTTATTTGCAGCTTTGCACCCATCTGTGTTTCCCCGGCAACAGCGTCATGGTGAAGCCAAAGTCAGCTTGTTCATTTTTGCATATGCCCTTTATCCTGTCAAGCGCCGGGCCGTCGGAATTGGACAAACACACGAGATTCGTGTACACTAAGGCACTATGAAAAGAAATATTACCGTGTCTGCAGATGAGGCGACCATTCAGCAAGCGCGCCGGCGTGCCGTTGAAGAAAACACAACGCTCAACGAGCTGTTCCGTGGCTGGCTGGAGCGCTATGTGCAGCAACCTGCTGCCTCCGATCGATTCGCGGACATCATGACACATTTGCAGCATGTCCAGGCCGGACGCGCCTTCACTCGGGAGGAGATGAATGAACGTCGCTGACATGCCAGGGATGCATTTCCTCGATACCAATATCTTGGTATACTCATTTGATCGTACTGCACCAGCCAAGCAAGAGATGGCGAGGGATCTGATTCGGAACGCGCTGAAGACGCAACGTGGTATCATCAGCAGTCAAATCGTGCAGGAGTTTCTCAACGTCGCGCTCTGGAAGTTCGCCAGACCAATGAATGTCTCAGAAGCGCGCCAATATATGAATGCCGTGCTAATGCCGCTGTGTCAGCATTATCCGTCGCTGGCATTCTATGATCTGACACTCTTGATAAAAGAGGAGACGGGATATTCTTTCTATGATTCCTTGGTGGTCACAGCAGCCATCGAGTCAGGGTGCCATACGTTGGTATCAGAAGATATGCAGAGCGGTCGCACGATTCGAGGTGTTACGATTCTCGATCCTTTTGTATTGCCGGCACGGAAGTGAGAGAATCCGGGCCGAAAATTGAGTGACAGTATCAAACACGATGGCGCCAATCATGATCTACACGCTTCGCAGAAGTTTCTCTGTTTTGGGATCGTAATAGTTCATTTTCGAGGCATCGAAATCGACCCAGATGGAGTCACTCATCTCGATATCGGTGAAGCCGCCCAGCTTGATTGCCAGAGATAACGTTTCCTTCTGGATAGTGACGATGGTTTCTGCACCAGTAGGCAGTACGGAATAGACATGCACCTCCATCCAGTCGGGGCGCGCTGTTTTGGACACGCGAATATCTTCGGGACGAATCGTGGCAATCACCTGTCCCTCGCCGAAATCAAGTCTGCCCCCAACCGGCTTTCGTAAGGTTTCGGCATGGAAATAGTCGGCGTCAGCTTCAGAGGCAATGTGTCCTTCGATGATGTTGATCCTGGGGGAACCGACAAACCGGGCCACAAACAAATCAGCCGGTTCGCTGTAAATTTCCCGTGGCGTGCCCAACTGTCTTAGTTCACCCTCCATCATCACGGCGATCTTGTCCGACAAGGTCATGGCTTCCACCTGATCGTGGGTGACATAAACGGTGGTTGCACCCAAATCATGATGCAGATGCTTGAGCTCTGCCCGCATGTCGACGCGCAGCATCGCGTCCAAATTGGAGAGGGGTTCGTCCATGAGAATGATAACCGGCTCTGCCGCAATCATTCGTGCGACCGCGACGCGTTGTTGCTGCCCGCCCGATAGTTCCGATGGATAACGCTCGCTATATTCCGCTAACTGCACCTGCTGCAACACCTGGCTGACCCTTCGCTCGATCTCATCTTTGGCCAAGCCCTTTTCTTCCAGCCCCAGCGAGATGTTCTTCGCCACGGTCATGTGCGGCCATAAAGCATAACTTTGGAAAATCAGCCCAAGTTGGCGCTTTTCCGGCGGCACATAGATTCCCCTCTCTCTGGAGAACAGGATTCGGTTGCCTATGATGATCTCGCCTTCATCGGGGTCTTCGAGACCGGCGATGAGGCGCAGCGTGGTCGTCTTGCCGCAGCCTGAGGGCCCCAGAATGGTGAGGAATTGGCCATCCTCGATGTGCAGATCAAGATCCCGCACCGCGGCCGTGTCAGCAAACGATTTTTTGATGTTTGTAAGAATGATTTCGCTCAAGCTACGGTCCTCAGCGTTATGGTTGTGACAGTCACGGACAGCTTGCGGTCGCCCGTGACTGTCACCTTTCTAGAACATTCTAATTCGCCGCTTCCTGGATCCAGAAGTCCCGCACTTTCGGACTTTCGAACCACATGAAATCAGGATCGACGGTCCAGCTTTCGAGCTGGGACCAGAGCTCCCCGCCCTGGGGTAAGGGCACATCCATGCGCGGGCTTTGCGAGCCGGGTTCATAATAAGGCGCAAGGCCCTGGAGCAGTTCCGCGGATTCGCCCTCGTTATAGGGCGGTTCGATTACCGTGTCTGCTTCGATGGCGGGATCACCCAGTAAGAACGCCGTGAAAAGTTTGGCGGCGTTGGGGTGGGGGGCCTGGCGAGCAATGGATGTGTAGGTCGGATAAATCAGAGCCTGCACCGGATCGAGGTCAGCGATGACGCCATTGACGAAATCCTTGGAGTCGTTGTAGCGAATATAGGTGAAGGAGGTGATGCCAATGGGCGGCGCTTCTTGTCCTGCCAGGCCGGCTGCCTCGGCAACTTTGCTACCGGACTTGAGGATGACGAGATCGTTTTTCAGAAGCCGATAGAGGAATTCGTAACCGGCATCAGGCACCCCTTCGCTCAATTCGATTGGTTCGCCGGCGAAGCGCTCATAGGCCGCGGCCATTTCATCGGCATGCTGCACCAGGGTGGAGACGCCCATCAAGTTGGAGAGCGATTCCAGCGGTGTTTTGATGACGACCTTGCCCTTCCATTCGGGTGTGGTCAGTTCCCACACGTTTGAAATTGGTGGGGCGTCATAGGTTTCGGTGTTGTACAGAAAAACGATGGCCTCGTTGATTCTGACCAATAGCGGATCCTTCAGGTCGGTGGGAATTTCATCGGCCACGGTGTCGGGCACAAAGTTGATAATGCGGTTGTTGCCCACAAGCTCGTGGATAACCTGTCCGGAGCCGCCGGTGGTGACGATATCGACATTGTAAAGATTCGCATCCTGCTCCAGGACAGTTTTCTCGACCGTTTGCACGGAACCGAGATCGAAATACTCCACCGCGATATCCGGATACTTGGCCATGAAGGCATCGGCGACCTTGGCGATGCGCGATGAGGCGGAGTAAACGACAACCTCCCCCTCTTCCTTGGCCGCTTGCTCGATCTCTTCCCAATTCTGGGGGGATTCTTCGTAGGGACCGAGTTTGGCTTCTTTGAGCCAGACATCCATTTCCTCCGGGTACTCCGAACTCACCGCTTCCTCGGCGGCTGTATCAGCGGGAGCGTCGCTTGCTTCTTCCGATACTGCATCGGCGGGAGCGGCGGGCGGGGCGGGGGTCGCGCAAGCTGCGAGCAGAATCATGCTTGCGATGACCAATAGAACAAGTAGCGCCGATTTCGTGAATCGATTGTCCATCATCAATCCTCCTTGAGAGATAGAAGTGGCCTGATAGCGATTATCAGGTGTTGCTAAGACCAAAAACACTTTTCGTGCCGTAGAAACGGCTTACGAGCACATTGGCAAAGACAATGATAAACAGCAAGATCAAGGTGACTCCGTTGGCATGTTGGGTTTGATCTTGATCCTGATAGGCGAAAATGATGGTGGTGAGCACGCGCGTCGAGGGCGTCACCAACAGAATCAGCAACGACAGCTCACGCATGGCGGTGATGAACGTAAGTAACATCCCCGCGATGAAGCCACTGGTAGCCAGCGGGAAGATGACTTTGCGAAAGCTCTTGAACCAGGGAACACCCTGAATACGGGCAGCATCCTCCAAAGAGGGGTCGATCTGCAGAATGGCGCTTATCCCGGACCGGGAGGAGAAGGGCATATTTTTGACGACGACGATCAGGACAAGCAAGGCGAAGGTTCCGTATAAAGCCGGTATCGGGCCGATGGGCTTGGCGAACATGCCCAGATAAATGGCGCCCAGGGCGATGCTGGGGAAGACGTAGGGTGCAAAGGAAATCCCTTCCAGCGACTTCGAGAGCTTGCTTCCCCGCGTCCTGACCACGGTATAACCGATCAATAGCCCCAAAAATCCGTTGATAACGGCGGCGCTGATCCCCAGGCGCACGCTGTTCCAAACGCCGTCCCAGATGCCTGGATTTATGAAGATGCCTTCCTGGCCGCTGGCGATCAGAAAATCGCTTTCGCCGAGCCAGAAATGGCTCGTCAGGTTCGAAAGGGAATAATCACCAGGCAGGAGCATAAGCGTGCTCCAGGCCAGGATGATGACCGGCAAGGCGACAACCAAGAGCAAGAACAGCAGAATCAACCCGGCAATCGGATATCTCCAGGCGCCCAGGCGGTTGGGTTTGCTGGTGAATCCCTTGCCCTTCATGGTCACAAAACTTTTGCGACTGCCGATTATCTTGCTGTTGATGAAGATGGCCACGGCTGCCAGCACGACCAGCACCAGGGCCAGGACGAATCCATCGCCAAAGTTACGAGCGCTGATGGAGGCAAAAATCTGTGTGGGCACGGTGAAGAATCGTACAGGAAGACCTAACAAGGCCGGCGTGCCAAAAGTGCCCATGCTGCGGGTGAATGTCAGCACAAAAGCAGATCCCAGGGCTGGAATCACGATGGGAAAGGTGATCTTGCGCAGAACCGCCGGTTTGGTCAACCCGGCGATAGCTCCCGCTTCCTCCAGCTGGGAATCGATGGTCCACAGCGCACCGGACACCAGCAGAAAGGAGTAGGAATAGTAGTGCAAGCCCAGACAAATGACGATAGGAAAAAGCCCGTATGACACCCAATCAGGCGGGACAATGCCAAACATGGAAGTCAGCATTCCCGGCGTGCCGCCAACCCGATCGTTTTGGAAGATGGTCAGCCAGGCCAGGGCGATGACCCACGATGGCATCATGTACGGGATCACCATCACCGCGCCGAAAAAGCGCTTGAGCGGCACATCTGTGCGCACGATCACCCAGGCAAGTAGTGTGCCCAACACCATGGCCATTGTGGTGACGCCAAGACCCACAAGCAGGCTGTTGACAAATGGTTTATAGAAGAGCGCCCGTGAGAGTCTGCCCGTAAAAACCCGGGAATAGTGATAAAGGGTGAAATCACCAACTGTGGCGTCTCTGACCAGGCGCAGGTCGTTGGCCTGGTAGGTCAGGGAGGTGTAGATGATCTGCAGGAGGGGAGCGATAACGAGAAACGAGAAAACAACAAGAAACAGAATCGACAAAATGATGTTGGGGCGATACCTCAATTTTGTCAGATTGAACCTGAGGCTATTCAGATAGCTGCCGCGATTTTGTAAGCTTGCGAACATGTCCCAGTCTGGCACGAAGTTTCAGTGATTGGCGAACCAGCGTAGTGTAGCTTGTTGATTCTGTTGGCGAAGTCGGTGCTCGCATTGTACTACAATAAGGAATGTCCAGCAACCGGATTGCTCCAAGAGGGCGCGAGGAGGGGAGACACGGGGACACGGTGATGGGGGACGCCGCCAGCAGGCGTACCGTGAGGTAGCGACGCGGGGACGCAGGGACTCTGACATTCTGAAACTCTGACCCTCTGGCATGCTGATATAATGACATAATGCCGGAATCTGGCTTTGCGATAGCCTGGGCGTGGACGTGGCCGATGTTGCCGGCTCCTATGATTGCGAAACGCAGGTTTTTCTCTGCCACTGTAATTCTCCTTCGCTATCAGGAAGGCTTGATGCTAAAAGTATTTTATCCAACGGGGCATTTGTCAAGGCGATTTGCATCACGACAGCAATTCCAAAGGAGTTGTTCAGGCTGATTGACAGTTTGATCGTGCTAGCGTAAACTTGGATCGGCAGTCAGATCGTTGGCCCCATCGGTACCAAATTCGCCATTAGCAGGGCCGGTGAGGTTGGGCGCGCCAGGATCGAAGATGATGCATGGGCGTCTGAGGGCTTTCCAAAATGAATGCAACATGGAGGCAATCTCAACAAGGACTTTCGTGTAGTAACTGTTTTGTAGATAGTTTGTAGACGCTTGTATGTTATTCTAGTGCAAGCAACAGGCTGATAGTTGGAGTCGAGCCAGAGATCATGCCAGCCAACATACCTGATCCCCTCAGCGTGGAAGTGCAGCGAGGGGTTGAAGATAGCTCTTTCCAGGTCAGGCTCACCATGCCCGATGGCAGTTGGCAACCGGGCATACTGGATCTGACATCGCTGCGCGCGGCTTTGCATGACATCGAGCTCCAGCGTCCGGTGTGGTACAGTGAAGATCCGGCCGAATATGGCCGGTTGCTCTACGAGCATCTTTTTTCTGGCCAGCTCAGCTTTCACTACGGCGGCGCCCTCAGCGCTTCCGGCGAGCGCGGTGTGCAACTGCGACTGGACCTGGACCCGGAAACCCCGGAACTGCACGCTGTCCCCTGGGAGCGCATCTACCAACCCTCGGCTTTGGGCCAGATACCCCTGGCTGCAGCTCCCAACACATTCTTTTCCCGCTACTTGAGCACAGGCGCGGCCTGGGGATTGCCTCTGGGAGCTGGCGCGCTGCGTACCCTTATTGTTGTCTCAAGCCCCTATCCGCAAGGGCACGAGATGTATGTCGATCGGGATGCAGAACTGGCTGCAATCACCGGAGTCCTGGACGAGTTTCCCCAGAACGTGACCTACGAGTTTCTGGACGGGCCGGTCACGCTGAAGCGCATTACCGATCGGCTGGCCGACGGATTCGACATCCTCCATTACACCGGCCATGGCTTCTGGGATTCCGACGAACAGATGTCTTACCTGATCCTGGAGGATCCGGTAGATGGTGGCGTGCAGCCCTCCGGTGTAAGCCGTAAGGAATTACTGGACCGCCTGAGGCTGCTGGATAAGCTGCCCCGACTCATTGTCCTGGCCGCCTGCGAGAGTGCGCAGCAGGCCACACGGGATGGCTTGCTGGGGCTGGGTCCGGCCCTGGTGGATGCAGGCTGCCCGGCAGTCATCGCCATGCAGGAGCCGGTGGAGGTGGAGATCGCCCGGCGATTCGGGCAGGCGTTCTATTCTGAGCTGTTGCAGCATGGGTTTGTAGACCAGGCCGTCAATCGCGCCCGGCGCGTGCTCTTCGATGCTTCATCCTGGCAATGGGCGGTGCCGGTGCTATTCATGCGCCTGCTGGATGGTTTACTCTTTTTGCCGGAAGTGCGCTTCAAGCCGGCGCAGCGATCTCCATACAAATTTCTGACTTCCTATACCAGCGCCGATGCCGACCTGTTCAAGGGAAGGGAGGAGTTAGCAACCCGGGTCTTCCGCAGAATTCAGGAGTACGCGGTTACCGTGGTGTACGGCGAGTCGGGCGTTGGGCTGACCTCGCTTTTACAGGCTGGCGTCCGTCCCCGATTGGAGGATGCAGACGACCTGGTGATCGTGGTCTCGGAATACGAGAACCTGGCCAGTGAGGTCCGGGTTCAGGCGCGCATCTCGGGCAGGCCACTGCAATTGCCGATCCGCGGCGATGCCCCGCTGCCAGAGGTGCTGACCACGTTGGGCGCGCGATCATCCGGCCGGCTCATCCTGGTATTGGACCAATTCGAGCGCGTCTTCGAACTGGACCCCGAACATCAGCAAAGCCTGGCGGACGACATCGCTGCCAGCCTGGCCGGCTTGGGCGAGCAGCTTCGGCTTGCGGTTGTAATCCACACCGACTACCTGCGCGACTTCGCTGCTATGCAGGAGCGCTTCGAGGCTATTGCCCAGCCCTGGATCGAGACGCCCGTCCTAAGCAGGGATTCGGCCACGGAAGCGGTGGTGGATCCCCTGCAAGAACTTGATTGGCCTGTTAACCTGAAGCGTGACTTTGCCCGGGATCAGATCGTTCGGGAATTGGACCAACTCCACGAGCCGGAGGAACACCAAAAAGAGGGCAGTATCAATCCGGGCCAACTGCAGATCGTCTGCTATTGGCTGTACGAGGCGGCGCGCGATCGCGACCCGCCTGAGATCGACAGAGAGCTCTATGTGCAGGAGGCAGGCGGGGCGGAGGGCATTCTAACGCGCTATATGCAGCAGACGCTGGCTACGCAACTGGCCGATGAACAGGCACTGGCACGGCAAATCCTGGTTGCGATGGCCGATTCCGAAGCCGAGCTGCGAATCACGCCGGCCAACCTTGACATCGAGGGAATCCCGACCGAGCGCATCAGGTCAGTTCTGGAGCGCCTGACAGACGCGGAATTGCTGGTGCGCCGAAGGCGTGACGGGAAAGCCGCCTATGCATTTGCCAACGTTATCGTGGCGCAGGAGGCCCGCAACCTGGGCGGTGAGGAGCTCAGGCGGCGCTATCAGGCCGGAGACGAGCTGGAACGCATCTGGCGCATGTGGATTGCCGCGGTGGCGGAGGAGGACTCCCAGACCAGCCCGGCGGATCAGGCCCTGCCCAATCGCGGGCAATTGCGCTACCTGGCGGAATCGGGCGAGCATTTGAGGCCCAGACCGGTCAAGGCGTTGTTGATGTTGCGAGCGGCAGTGATCCATTATCAGCTCGACATGCAACCCTGGCTGCTCTGGCTGCAGACATCCAGGGGCGCGGATCTGGTTCAGAGACTGGAAACCAACCAGCAGGGAGATCCCGCCCAGCCATGCACCTACGTCGAGCTGGATAGGTCCAGCCGCCTGTTAGGGCTGTACGAACTGGCGGATGAAGACCGGGAAGGTGGAGATACTTCACAGATAGGGACTGTCGCCCGGGCTGCACTGCATCATCCCGACCCGGCAACCCGGCAGACCGCCACCCTGGTCCTGACAGCCCTGCAACCCCTGCCAGATGAAGCCCTGAGCCGCCTGAGCGCCGGCATGGAGGCAATACCGGAGCGGGGACTGCGCCGGCAGCGCACGGCGGAAGTATGGGCCATCTTGCTGGACGCTGATATCAAGCTGCCTGAAGGGAAACCCGAACTGACGAGAACAGAGAATTGGGGTGTGTGGTGGCACAGGGTCCGCCGCCGGATTATCCATGATTGGCGACAGATCGCCGCGCTGACGCTGGGCGGCGCTGTTGGAGCGGGCCTGGGCCTGGCGATCCTGCGTACGCTGATCAGTCTGCCGACCACGCTTCCACCGGGCGCGGTCTTCGGTATTTTCTTCTTCTATGGATTCCTGCTGGGCGCTGCGGTGAGCGCCGGGCTTCTGCTGGCCGACTACTTCCTGTTGCTGCGACCCCGACCCGATAACGGCGCATCATCGCGTTCCAGATGGTATCGCCCACTGGTGACCATCGTCATGGGCGCGGCTGCCTTCGGCATCATGCATCTCGTGGTTGCCCTGCTTAATGGCCTCAGGTTGATGCAGTCCGGCCTGATCGTTCCGCTTGCGTTTGTTGCCGGTGTCGGCCTCAGCGTATCGCTCTACCGCCAGCCTGAAGTTGGCCTGCGACTGCATCCCGGTAATTGGCTGTTGCGCCTGGCTGCATCAGCACTGTCGTTTGCATTGGTGCAGTGGGTGCTCAACGCGGTGGCAGATCAATGGGGCAATGCTCTGGCTATCGGCTGGAGCGGCGCCTTTTACAACAGCGAGTTCAACGGGTATACCAGGTTTACCGAGGTCATCGATGCGCTAACGCCTGGTTTCATCGCCTGGCCCAACGCCCTTTCCCTGATTGACGCCATGCTGGTTGGCGTGGTGCTGACCACCGGCATCACGTTGGGTCTGGTTCTGGCAGCGAGGAAGCAACGCTCGTGACTTTTTAACGGCGCCGGAAAACGCCGGTTTTCGAGCGTTCAATATGAACGAAGGCCTCAACTTATGGGGTGCTGGACGCTCATTGGTCGCCCGGTTCCGGGACGAAGACGACCGTTGATGCGAAAAGAGAAGGATGCAAAAAAGTATGAAGATCAAACGGACCCCGTCGCGTGTGCGCCGAGCCACCTTCGCCGCCATGGTTGTTATCATGGCAATGCTGGGCGGATGTCAACCCCCCGACGTCGCCCAGGTCATCGTCGATACCCAGGTGCGCCGCGAGCAATCCATTGTCTGGATGGGACCGGGAAATGTCAGCCCCTTGCCCCGGCTGCAGGACGGCGACTGGCACGACCTGGCCAGCGGCGGCAAGGTTACAACCGACCAAGCTGGCGAGGCGTGGCTGGACATCAACGACTGCCTGCGCGTCTACCTGTTCCAGGATAGCCAGTTGGTCAAGGCCGCCTGTCCCAAGTCCAGCTACACCGGCGGCAATGTGACCTGCTCTCTATCGGGAACTGGGGTCTACAACAATTCCTGCAGCAGCCAGGTCGTCCTGCAGACCCTGAGTGCCGACGTTGTGTTGGCAGGCACCTGGGTCATGCTCACCTACATTCCGAAGCTAGAACTCACGGTGGTTGGCGTGGCCGAGGGGGAGGCTGATGTGTGGCCAGTTACCGATTTTGACAGCCGGGCGACGGCCGAGCGTCCTGTTACCGTGCATTCGCAGGAACTCCTGTTCACGTCACCGGATGACAAACTGCATGATATCGCTGGCCTGCCCCCGCGCGTGCCCCTGCCTCTGGTTGAGGTCTATCCCCTGGCGGAGGAATTGGACCTCGAAAAATGGCTGGACCGGACCAAGGATCAGGCACCTGTTGATGATGTTCCCTTCCCGGAGCCCGGGGAGACCGGCACGCCCGAACCCACTTTGACCCCGACACGCAAGCCAACCCGCGTACCTACAGCGACACCCACTCCAACCAGACGGCCAACGCGGGTCGCAACCGATACCCCTACGGCGACCAGGCGGCCAACCCGGACGCCCACCCCGACCAAACGACCGACGCAGACGCCCACTCGGGATGTCAGGCAGGAGCAGGAGCCATTCGTCGTTCTGGGTGCCGGTGGCCCCCTGGAGGATTTCCGGGTCGACCGGTCGGTCGCTGTGGCTGTCGACTGGAGCGCCCTGCTTGAAGAGATTTTCCCCCAGTACTCGCAGCAGGTCACTCTCGACCTTCCCAGTCTGACCACCTCCTCGACAAAGGTGGCTTACGACCCGGAGCTAGCCCGGGAGCTTCTCTACGAGGCGGGCTATCCTGAGGGGTTTGACCTGATACTCGTTGCGGAAGAGCGAGACGAATTCATGGCCGCGGGGGAATGGATGGCGGTGCAGTTGGAGGAGGTCGGTCTGCGGCCGGACCTTGCCACGGTCAACCGCCGTCAGGCACCTGGATTCCTGGCGGAGTTGGTCAGCGAGGGGTTACCGGTGCTATGGTTGGGCTCTGAGATCGACCAGGCGTGGCGGGACAATCTTCCAGAGCCGACGCCCGAAACGGTTGCTCGCGTGCGAGTCCATGTCAACAGCAGTTCCGATTGGACCGAGGTATTCCTGCCACCATCAGGTGACATCGCTGAGACGGAAACTGTCGAAACATTCGGGGATTATAACGACGCGTTTATGGAAGACGCACGTCTGCTATTGGCTCAGGATCTCGGCAGAGCGAAAACGGGCTACGAAATCGGCATGGTGCAGGACATCGCCTATGCTTCTATGCCCGCTTCAAATATCTACACCGTTCGCCTTGAAAAGGGATGCATCGGATTCAGCGAGGCCGAGATCTTCAATATGCAGACAGGAAGTCCTATCCTGGTCGGCCGCCTGGCAACGGACAGCTGCAACGAGGATTTCGTCCTGCCCATCAATCGACAGCAGTTGCTTTCAAACAACCCTACACCGCTGCGTCTGACCCCTTTACACATCAGCGTTACCACCGATGCCGATTGGACCGCTGTCACCCTGCCCCAGAATGGCGTCATGACCGAACAGCGCAGGTTGGGGGTCGAGGGGAACACGACCTATGCCCACCTGATTGACGGCTCGATTCAAGTTGGCCAGGAGCTTGACAGTGCGCTGGAAGGCGCGACCGTGGGGATGGTCCAGGAAGTAGTTTTCGCAGACTGGCCTCGCAACAAGAACATGACCATTTCGGTGAATCGCGGCTGTATCGGCCAGACCATCGTCACCATCTTCAACCCGGAGATCGATGCCGTTGTGGGAGAATTCGTCACCGACCACTGCGACGAAGAAGTGCCCTATACATTCAACCCGAACCAGCCCTTGCTTTACTGACCGCTGACCGCCTGTAACCGACTACAGATCGCGGTCTGCCGTAACTCTTGTCCCGATTCTCGCTTGAGTTTAGGCAGATCGAGAGATCGGCGTGCCGCGAGGCAGGTCCTTTCCGATCGCTTGCAGGGCCAGCCGGGCAGCTCCCAGCGCGGGCGGAGTATTACTGACAAAGACGTCGGCCATCGGCGCTGCCCTCAAGACCTGGGCGCGCAGCGGGCTGATGACAAGCTCTCCAGCCTTGAAAACCCCGCCGACCAGAGCCACCTCAAATTCCCGGTCACACAGGTCTAGCTTGCGGGCTACGGCGATCGCGCTGCGGCCGAGTTCGCTGCCGGCATGGTTGAGGATATGCAATGCAACCTGGTCCCCTTCAGCGGCTGTCTCAACCACCTGCGGTGCAAAGCCGGAGATCAGGGTTCTTCCGCTGTCTTTGGAGGGGTCGTATATGGTCGGGATGATCTGCTCCACGTCGTCGAGCTGGAAATGCTGCATCAGCTGGTCCAGCAGGGCGGTAGCCGGCCCGCGCCCATCCTCGGCTTTCAGCGCGGCGACGATGCCCATTCGGCCGATGTCATAGGCGCTGCCCTCGTCGCCGATCAGGTAGCCCCGTCCTCCCGCCTTGGCGATCTCGCCATCGAGGCCGGCGCCGACCGCAGAGGATCCAGTGCCGGCGATGACGACCACGCCGTAGCTCTTGCTGATCGCTCCCCACAGGGCAATGTCGGTATCGCTCACGACAGTGATAACCCCGGAGATACCCAGCTGGACAACCGTGTCGCGAATCAACTGCCGGTAGCCCCTGCCGCCGGCCACGCCCAGGCATACGGCGGCTACGGTGTCCGCCGCTGGGCTATCGGCGCTGGACAGTACGGCCGTGATGGCTTCCACGAGGGAGACGCGCAGTCGGTCCGGTGGCACCCTGGTAGGGTTTCCCGGACCGCCGATTCCCCAGCCGAGCACGCGGCCATCCTCTCTTAGCAGGAGGGCCTGGGTTTTTGTGCCACCCGCGTCGACGCCGATGACGATTGCCGGTTGGTCAGTCACGCCGTTTATCTCTGGCAAGCGGTGTGGCGATAGCTACGCCGCCGACACTGGTTTGCGGTACGATGGACCCATCGTCTTCTTGAGGCGTTCGCGGTATTGGGCCCGGACTTGCTCGTTGTGCTCGTCGCCACCGGCCACATTGGCGCTGATGAGAATGGGCGGCATGATGCCTCGCTCGGCCAGGTTCTGGGCCACCTGCACCGTGATGGCGTTGACGATGGCCACGCTCGCGATGCTGGATGTGGCGCCCGCTCGCCCCGGGAAGCCGGGCACCTCGATGGAGGCGTCCCCGATGATTCCGCAGTTGTCGATGACCAGGTCCGCGACCTCATAGAGCTTCAAGCCGCTGGAATGTCGGGGCGCGGCGGATCGAGTGTGGGCCATGGAGGTCACCGCTATTACCTTCAGGCCACGGTCTTTTGCCTCCATTGCCATCTCGATGGGGACTGCATTGATGCCCGAGTTGGAGAAGATCATGATGACCTCTCCCTCGCGTACATCCCACTGGTTCAGCACCACGGCCGCGTAGCCTTCGAGACGTTCGGCCTTGCCCTGTGTGGGATCGTTGATGGGCTGCACGGGGACGAGCCCGCCCGCTCTGCCTTGGGCCTCGAGGGCCGACATATGCGAATGTCCGCTGCCAAATACGTGTAAGATGCCACCCTCGGCGAGCGAATCGGTGATCCAGGAAGCAGCCTCCAGAATGGCCTTCATTTGGGTCTCCTGGATCTTTTTTACCAGGCTCTGAGCATTGATCAAATAGTCGTTGGCAAGCACGTTAGCCTCCAGATTTGTTGTGAGTTGTTTGCAAGAAAAACGGTACGCTACCCTTTTAGTGCACCGACAGTGATTCCCTTCTGGATCTGTCCCTGGAAGATTACATAAATCGCCAGGGTTGGCACCATGATCAAGGTCACGGCCGCGAAGAGCCCGCTCCAGTCGCTCTTGTAATACTGCTGGTGCAGCATGAAAGCAAGACCCTGTGTCAGCAAAAAGCGGTCATCACGGGTCATCAACACCACCGGCAGGAGGAACTGGTTCCACATGCCCAGGAAGTTGAAGATGCCAATGCTGATCAGGCCGGGCTGCGCCAGGGGCAGCATGATGGTGAAGAAGACCCGGTATTGATTGGCGCCGTCGATGACGGCAGCTTCATGCAGTTCCGACGGCAACGATCTGAAGAATCCGGTCAGGAAGAAGATGCTGAAGGGCAGCGAGAAAGCCACGTACACCAGGATCAACCCGTGATAGGTATTGAGCATGCCCAGGTCCTTGACTAGGAAAAAGAGAGGGATCAACGCCAGAAAGATGGGGAAGAGCATGCCGGCCATGAACAGATAGAAGAGGAAGCGGTTGCCGGGGAAGGGGAAGCGGGCCAGCACATAGGCTGCCATGGCGGAGAAGAGCAGGATCAGGAAAATCGAGGGCAATACCACGATCAGGCTATTGATAAAGTACTCGCCGATGTGGGCATCGGTCCAGGCACGGGAGAAGTTGTCCCATTGCAGGGATTGAGGCAGTGCCCATGGATCGAAAAATATCTCCTGGTCTGTCTTGAACGAGCTGTAGAGCAGCCACACCATGGGAAAGATGACGATGACAGCCCAGATGGCCAGAATCGCGCCCAGCACGCCTCTGGAAATCACGTCGCCCAGGCTCGATCTTTTTCCAGGTGGTGTCGTTCCCGGCTCCATCTGTACGACTTCTGTCTCAGTGGCCATGTTAATACTCCAGACCTTCGCGGCGCGTGACACGTTGGATCACAATGGAAATGAATAGGACGATCAGGAACAGGGCAACACCGATAGCCGTTCCGTAGCCAAAATTGCCTTCCAGGAAGGCCTCGTCGTAGAGATAGGTGGAGAGCACTTCAGAGGAGCGGCTCGGCCCACCCAGGGTCATGGTCTGGGTAATGGCGAACATATTGGTGGCGACGATCATGATGAAAATGAGGGCGGTCACGATGGCGTCCCAGATCATGGGTATCGTGATGTTCCGGAACAGTTGCCACTGGTTCGCGCCGTCGATCATGGCCGCTTCGTAGAGGCTGACCGGCACCGCTTCCATGGCAGCGACGAAGAGGACCATGTAGAATCCCACGGCCTGCCAGATCGCAACGGTACTCACGGCTCCCAGGACCGTATCGGGATTGCCCAGCCATACCGGTGGATTCTCTATCCCGATCAGATTGAGCATCGAATTCAGAATGCCCATGGTGGGGTGAAAGACAAAACTCCAGAGTACACCCACCGCGACCACCGACATGACCTGGGGAAAGAAGTAGGAGACCCGGTAAAACTTGCCGAAGCGCACCCCCTGGGTCAGCACGAAGGCGAAGAAGAGGGCCAACGAGATGGTGAACAACGGTAGCACCACCAGGTAGACAGCGTTGTTGCCCAGCGCATTCCAGAAGTACTCATCTCCCAGCATCTTCTGAAAATTGGCCAGGCCGATGAACTCGGGTGCCCTGGCCAGACCGCGCCAGCGGGTGAGGCTGATGTACATGGCCCGGCCGTAAGGATAGATCACGAATACCCCGTAGAGAAGCAGAGCCGGAAACAGAAAGGGTATGATCAACCGATATTTGTTGCGGTACATTGTTCAAATCCTTATGGGGAAGGGCCAGCCTGCGCCCGCTTTGGATGGGGCTAAGGCAATTCTGAAACCTTAACCTTCATAAGCGAGCGCAGGCCACGCATTCATTTAGGAAGCCATTGATACACGACGGAGTTACCCTCCAGCGTGCGGATTATGGAACCCGCATCAGCTTCTAGGACTCGCGTGTGTACTTAGTAACGTCGGGGTCGGCCTTGATCTCGTCGGCCTTCGACTGCATTGCTTCGATGAACTCGTCGACGGTGATGCGATTGGTCAAGAGATCGCCAGTGCGATCTTTTACCTCGTTCTTCAGGTCAGTATACCAGCCGCCCAGGTAGAATTTGTCGGCGAAGATGTCATCACCGGCGCCATCTAGAGCGCCAAGGGCAGACTCGAGCGCGCTGCTCAGTTCGACACCCTCAGTGCCGCCGATGATCGGCATGATGACGCCCACGTTGTTGGCAAAGAACTTGGCATTCTCCTTGGACATCAGGACGCGCATGAACTCCATGCCACCCTCGACATTTGTGGCAGCGGAGGGCACGAAGTAGGGCTCGCCGGCATTAGCCAGCAGGGAATGGGAGGTATCCTCGGTGGTACCGGGCACAGGTGCCACGACCATGTCGAAGCCCTCCGGCGTCAGATCGCGCATCTCGTTCTCGAGCCAGCTCCCGTTGGGAATGAAGATGGCATTTCCCTGCAACCACTCGGCCTGCGATTCGGTGTGAGTCAGTCCCTCGGTGCCTGGCATGATGAACTCGCGCTTGGCCAGCTCCGCCATCTGCTCCACCGACTTCCTCACGGCATCGGTTTCCCAGGCGCCGTCCTCCAGGTTGTCGATGTCGATGATGGCCTGCAAGCCGCCGTTCTTGTAGATCAGTGGCGTCAAGACGCCGAAGACCATATATTGCGGGAACTTGCCCTGATAGGTCCAGCAGTTATAGTCCTCCGCCTCGCGTGCCTCGCAGAAATCCAACATCCCATCCCAGGTGGTGGGATACTCCCAGCCCATTTCGTTGAAGAGGGTCTGGCTGTACCAGATGCCAAAGACAGTCATGGTAATGTTCAGCTCGCGCTGGGTTCCATCCCAGACGCCCGAATCCTGGGAGCCTGGCATGAGGGTCTCCCCGAAGGTCTTGCCGGGCGTGTCCAGGGAGGGCGCGTTCATAAGCGGGGCCAGGTCTGCCATCTGGTCTTCGTCAACCAGGGGGGCCCTGGGTAAAGCAAAGGCGCCGCTGTTGTCGATCACATCAGGTGGATTGCCCTCGATGAAGCGGGGGCGCAACCGCTCGCTAACCTGCTGGATGCCCTCGACCGACATGGGGTTATCGGGATGGACCCTTGCGAAGATCTCGGCGGCGTTGTCGAGGTAGGCGCGGCCGAGGCCGCCCTCGAAGAACACGCCTTCAGTCGATGCCTCTGGCTCAAGGCCCAGCGGGTTGACGTGCGGCTCTTCAGATGGCTCTTCGACAGCTTCCTCTACGGGAGCGGCTTTTTCAACGGGAGCGGCTGGGGGCGCTGCGGGGACCGCACAGCCTGCCAGTAATACGACGATAAGGCTGATGGCTACCAGCGCCAACAGGGTACGATGGGTCAGCTTACTCATGGGATTCCTCCAGATAGGGTAGGTGAAAATGGACGAACGTCTCGTTGATCGGCGTTGTGATCAATCGGTGTCAAATTAGTCTGTGGGAAAATCCTCCTTTCACGCGGCGCCTGAGCCGCGTGGTTGCTATGCAGCAAGTTCCACCAGAAAGACATAGCGATCGGCCCGATAGGCCGACTCCACGTACTCAAAGGCTCTGTCCCTCTGGTCGTAGGTCACGCGCCGGTTACGAAGGACCGGAGAGCCTCTGTCGACTTTCAACAGTGCCTGGTCCCGCTGGCTGCACAAATCGGCGCCGATTCGCTGTTCGGCCCGGGTGGGGGTAACGTCGTAACTCTCTCTGAGCAGTTGGTACAGGGACCTGTTTTTGAAGTCTTCTTGCAGCAATGACTCGACATTGACCAGGTGAAGATATGCGGTCTCGATGGCGATTGGTTCGAGGCCTGCAAGGCGGATGCGCTCCAGAAGGACCACCGGGCGTTCCGGTGTGGTCTGAAGCGCTCGCATGACGGAGGAAGGGGGGTGTATGGATTCCAGGCGCAGGACGCGGGCACCGGAGGTTGATCCCCGTCTTGTCATGTCCTCGGTAAAGCCGGTCAGGCGGCTGAGCTTCTGCTCGATCCTGGGTTCGGCTACGAAGGTGCCCTGGCCTACGCGGGCGTAGATGGTGCCGTCGCGGCCCATATCCAGCAGGGCCTGGCGTACGGTCATGCGGCTAACATCAAAACGGTTGGAGAGTTCCCGCTCCGAGGGGAGGCGATCATGAGGATGGTACTGGCCGGAGCGAATCTCATCCAGCAGTGATTTCTTGACCTGAACGTAGAGCGGGTCGGGAGCTTCCCGGCGCAAGGGCATCGTCGCCATCCTTTTAAAGGTATAGGCCGGTCTAGACCAATCACGATGAGTATATCACAGCCTGGAGCCCCTGTCAAGCAAAAAACCGGGATTCTGTTGGGGCTTGGTCTCCACGCCCTTGCACTATGTCAGTCATGCCTCTGCCGCGGCATTCGGTTTATCCTCATTTTGCTCGGCTCCGGCATCGTTCATCTCCCCGGTTACCAGCGGTGAGTCATCGGCGCTGAACAGGATGGCCAGCCAGCGCGTGTCGTCGAAGCTTGCCATGATCACGATCATCAATGCGGCCAATGGCCCCGCCAGTAACGCGCCCAGCGTGCCAAACATCCATGCCCAGAAAATCAGTGAGATAAACATCAGTGCCGGCGATAAGGCGATATCGTCACCGATGATTTTCGGCGCGGCCACTTGCTCGATGAGCTGATTGATAACCAGGTAACCCAGGGCGACGATGATGCCAATGACCAGCCCCGATTCCGCCGTTGCCAGGAGGATGGCCGGGATGGATGCCAAAACCAGGCCGATGTAAGGGATGAAGCTGAGTAAAAACGCCAGCACGCCCCAGAGCAGGGCGAAATCCACCCCGAAGATCAGCAGCATCACGGTGACGCCAACCCCTGTAAGCAGATTGAGCTTGATGCGGGCCAGGACATAGCTGTAGATGCTGCGCTGAAATAGTCGCATCCGCTTTACGTGAACATTGTTCTCTCCCAATCCTTTTTGCAGGCGTTCGGGATAGTGAGAAGACTCGATCATGATGAAGGCAAGTGCGACGAGGATCGCCAGGCCGGCAACTGCCAGTGCAACCAGGTTTTTCAGAAAACCCGATGCGACGCCCGCCATCGTCTGGAATAGAGCATTGCTGGCCTCTTCTGTCGAGGACGCATCCAGGTTGAGGCCCTCCAGCCACTGGACCAAACCATCCAACTGTGCCAGGATTGCATTGTCATAATCATTCAGCGATTCGAGAAGCTGCCGGAACGAAAACGCCAGCAATAACCCCAGGAAGATGGCGATACCTGCCATCCCGGCCAGCATTATCAAGAGCGAGATGCCAGAGGAAAGCCCCCGGTGTTTCAGCTTTTGGTAGAGGGGAACGACCAAAAGAGCCAGAAAGAATAACAAAAAGAAGGGCGCGATCAGGCCTGCGCCCAACTTCATGAGGGCAACAATGGCCAGCAAACCGGCTATCAGCACAACGAGACGGACGATGGAGGTTTTTCGGGAGGAAATCTGAACCGTGATTTCGTCACTTGTTGTCATTGAATACGCCTCTCAGTATGTGATGAGCTGGCAGCTTGGGCGACTCTCTATGCACATTCCGGGGCATCCGATCCCAATCCGGCCGTTCGACGTGCGTATAGTTTGATTGCGGGGTTGGCGCTGATGCCATGCGCAAAAATGCTCAGCAACACTGTGGC
>JAYELL010000113.1:0-43034 GCA_034717495.1 Chloroflexota bacterium
ATCACGGTTTTTGCGTCGGTACGCAGTCGGTAGAACAGGGTGTCCTTGGTGGCACTGAAAGTGCGATCGCATTCATGACAAAGGATTGCCCGGAGAATCGGGATTACAATTTTGGAGTGAATACCATATGTCGTCTTTCCCTCTGCCAATGGAACCAGATGGCTTTACTTTCAACTTGATTTGTCCTAACCGATGATGCCTCCATTTGTCATGACGCATCTCGCAAGTCCTTGCATCACGTAACGGCATGAAACCGGACTCTTCCGGGAACTTTTGGCGCCAGATATGTTATAGACTTCGAAACACCTGACAGCAGATCGAAACAGTTGTAGCGCAGAAATGGACTGGCTTGTTTTCGGACCTCGACCAGCGCGCTTTGACCTGTATCAACGACGGTACCTATGGTTTCGACTATGCGAGCGGGGAGTTGCGACTCTCACTCCTACGCTCAGCGGCATACTCCGGCCTTCCCGTTTTCGATAGGCCAATCCTGCCCCAGGACCGCTTCTCGCCCAGGATCGACCAGGGAGAACGCCTGTTCACCTTCTGGATCAACGGCGGTTCCAGCACTGAGCGCCGGGAGCGTATCGACAGAGAAGCGCTTTCGCACAACGAAAAACCCTTCACACTGTCATTTTTTCCTTCTGGTAGAGGTACGCCCCACCCACCTGCCGTAAACCTTTCCGACGCGGTCGTGCTGATGTCCGCTTTCAAGAAGGCGGAGCAGTCTGACGACTACATCATTCGCTTGTTCGAGCCCACCGGTCTGGCCCGCAGCACGGTGCTGGAGTTTCCTTCCCTTGGTATGAGCCAAACGATCGATCTGGCAGGATTCGAAATAAGAACCTTACGGATCGATCCCCACAACAGGACTATCCAGGCGTACGATTTGCTGGAACAGAATTGAGTTGTCCAGCAAGTGCAAGTAGACCAAATCTCCGGGTCGATTGTTAGCTGAAACCCTCGTGTCCAGTCTCTTGTCTGTGAGTGCTATAACAGAACTCAACCATGATATTGAAACTTGTTGTGAGGTAATGGAAAGATTGCTGGAAGGCCATCACTGCGATAATCCCGAGCAGCACCAATACACCGCCCGAAACCGATATCGGCAGCAGGCGCGCACCGTGTTAAAACTCTGTCAGTGACTTCGTTGTTGAACCAACCCGTAGGTATAAATTGACCATTCAATAAACTGCAATCCTGGCGGGTGACAGAAGTAGCCAGGACGGGCCCGATAGATGGGACCGCAGGTTTAGCCCTTCGTCGCGCCTGCGGTCAGCCCTGCCACAAACTGGCGTTGCAGGATGAAGAACACGACGACGATGGGAATCGAGAACATGACCGAGCTGGCCATGAGTTCCCCATAGCGAATGCCATATTGACCAATATAATCATTCATGCCCACAGACACAGTCCGCATCTCCCTGGTTTGGGTGAACGCCAGGGCAAACATGAATTCCTGCCAGGTCACGACGACGATCCACACTGCCGTGGCCACGATGCCGGGACGGGCCAGTGGCACGACCACTTTCCAGAATGCCTGGAACCTACTGGCGCCGTCGATCATGGCCGATTCTTCAAGATCAGGGGGAATATTGCCGATGAATCCGAGCAGCATCCAGATGGAAACGGGTAATGTGATGGTAATGTAGGCGATTATCAGGCCAAAGTAGGTGTTGAGCAATCCTGCCTCTCGTACCATCTTGAAGATAGGGATGATGATTGTCGCGACCGGGAACATTTGAGCGAGGATGATGGCGACAAGCAAGAAGCCAAAACCCCTGATTTGAAACCGGCTGAAGCTATAGGCAGCCAACAGCCCGACGCTGATCGAGATAACAATGGTCGCCAAAGAAATGATGGCGCTGTTCAGGAAGTAGCGCCGGAACTCTGGCTGAAAAGCAGTCTTGTAGTTCTCGATGGTCGGGTTATCGGGCCAAAGGCGGGCCGGGATAGCGAACGGTTCGTTGGCAGGCTTGAGCGACACACTGAACATCCAGAAGAAGGGGATGAGAACGATGATCAGGACCAACATCTGCAGCGCTATCAGCACAACCCGTCGCAGGCGCTGCCGGGACCTGGGCTTCATATCCGATCATCTCCGGTCCGCAGCTGGAGAATATAAAGCACGGCAAGACCCGCCAAAAGCAAGACAGCCACGACGCCATAGGCTGCTGCCTCACCAAAACGAAATTCTCCGAATCCGATCTGGAAAATGGTAGTTGGGAAGATATGGGTGCGGTTTATGGGCCCACCCTTGGTTGTCACCCAGATCATGTCAAAATAATTGAAGGTGAAAATGGTCGTTAGCAGCAAATTCAGGAAGATGATATGTACCATGGCCGGAATCGACACGTACCTGAAACGCTGCACGGCATTGGCCCCGTCGATCTGGGCGGCCTCCAACTGCTCTTCATCCACGATCTGAAGGGCGGCGAGATAGATAACGGTCGAGAATGGAAAGCCTTTCCAGACGGCGGCGATGATCACTGCCAACATCGCGGTCGAAGGCTGCGCTAGCCACGGGATGCTCTTATCAACCAAACCCAGACTAATCAGTATGGAGTTGATCAGGCCCAGTTGAGGATCGTACATAAATCGCCATAGAATCGCAGCGACGATGCCGGGGAGCACCCACGGTAAGAGCACCAGGGTCCGCGACAGACCTCGAAACGGCAGATCCTGATTGAACAGAATGGCCACGGCCATACCGATCACGTTCTGGAACAGAACGACTCCGATGGTCCAGAAAAGGGAATTCCTCACGACCTGCCAGAAGCCGCCGTCCTGGAGCATATCCCGGTAATTCTGCAGGCCGATGAATTCAGGCTCCGGGTTGAGAAAAGAGGTCTCATACAGGCTCTCGACGAACGCGAGGATCATTGGGTAATACATGAGCAGGCCGACAAGAATGACCGCCGGCACCAGAAAGGCCAATGCCAGCAGGGCCTCCCGGCCTGAGTATGCGCCGCGGCCCCAATGCCTTCTATCAGATCGTGTGGATTTCGCAGGTTGTGCAGTCATCGTGCTTCGCTATTGAACAGGTCAAACACTATACGTGCACTTGATACGTGCACTTGCGTGCCTCATCGGCAAAAGCGGCAATCAACTTGGGATCGGCGCTGAAGAAATGATCGGAAGGACTGAGTATGAACCCGCCGCCTTCGCCGGCAGCCTCAAAGTTTCGACGAACAGCAGCACGGGTCGCTTCTTCCGAGCAATCCTCGAAATAGTGGTACTGATCGAAACTGCCGATCATACAGACTTTGTCACCGATACGAACTTTCGCCTCCGCCAGACGGACATCACCGCCTATCTCAGGCGGTGTCAGGGTCTCCATAGCGTTGGGATTCATAGCCGCAATGGTTTCGAGAATTGGCATCATGCCGCCACACGTATGGTAGGCTATGCGCTGCCCTGCCTCGTGAGCGGCTTCGATCAGGTCAGCATCGTAGGGAGCGACGAAGTCCTCGAAGATACTGGGAGAGATGACTGTGGTAGAGGCATCGCCACCGCCCAGTTCGAGGATATCGTATCTTGCGCCTTTGAGTGACTCGACAAACGTTCTTTTGCGGCGATGCAATATTTTCAACAAGTCCTGAACCCAGCCAGGATCGTCGAAGGTCTCCATGATCATCTGCTGCGTGCCGACCAGACAGCATGCGTCCTGCCACGTGCCCGGCTGCCCGAAGAGATCGAAGCAGCAGATATGGCCTCTCACCAGCCCCCGTTCACCGAAAGCCTTCGCGGTCGCATTAACGGCATCAACGTCGCATTTCGGTGCCGTCACATACTCGCCGATAAGGTCGATATCACTTTTCTCTTTGATCAGGTGTTCAGTCACCCATGTAGTATGCTCGTTGGATTGCAGAACGGTGGTGAGTTCTCCTTTTGGGGTGACGATACGAAATCTTGTGGTGGCGTAACGGGGATGGGGCAACCCTTCAGATTCGATCCGCCAGTCATCAGTGGCTATACGCCTGCTTTCCAGGAAACCCGGTTCTCCCTGCGAGGGGTCGTAGTATTCGCCAGCATCGGGATCAGGGCGGTGGGGCACCGTCCAGACGATGGCGTCCATTTCAAAGTAGTCGAAAAACTCCTGATTGGATATCCCTCCCATAATGTTGTCGAGAAAATCGGTCATCAGGTGATGCGTTGTCACGGGAAGGCGGTCAGGGATACCTCGATCCAACGCGGTGAGCATTCTTTGTTTTGATGTCATACCCATTGGGCATACTCCTCGGCAATGGTGGCAGAGACCACAACATGGCTCCGATAGATCGAATCCGTGTTTTGAAACAGCGCCGGACTATCAAGAGATGGTCGTCATGACGATCCGGCGCCGCACGATAGGTTGCCTGTCTTCGTTACTTCAAACCGTCGATCTCGGCACAAGCGAGGTCCACAGCATCCTGCACGGGCGTGCCACTGAATATCGCTTGCATCATTTCTTGCTCGATAGTCGCGACCTGCAGGTAGTTCGGTGAGAGCGGTCGGGGCCGGGCGTTATCGAGGTGCTCCATAATGCGATCGGGGCCCTTGCGATTCGCCTCCAGGAAGTTCTGAGCCGCCACTTTGTTGGCCGGGATCAGGTCAACGACACGGCCGTTAACCTCAGGGTCGGTCATGAATTCGATGAACTTCCAGGCCGCTTCCTGGTTGGGCGAATTCGCGTACACGACCAGGTTCCAGCCGCCATAGGTGCCGACCGGGGTCTTACCTTCAGGCGCCGTACCATTTACGAATTCCCAGTTCAGATCGCTACCCTGCAAGGTGGGCTGCTCCAAGGCTGGCCACCATTCAGTGGCCAGGGTACCATTGAGGAACAATTCGCGCATGTCACCACTGGACGCGTTTAGAATGCCCTCGGGGGCATAAGCTTGCAATCCAAGCAGATACTCCAGGGCTTCGATGGCTTCAGGGTCACCTAACGCGCAACTGCCATCCCCGTTCAAGACGGAGCCACCGTTGGAGTAGATGAAACTGTTCATTACGACGACCGTATCCTCGCCCATTTGGCTGAACAGGCCCACGCCGTACTGGCCGTCGGTTGTCAACGCCTCGCCCGCAGCTTGGAGACCTTCCCAGGTGGCCAGGCTCTCAGGATCAACGCCGGCTGCACTCAGCATATCGGCGTTGTAAAACGTGAATTGCCAGACATCGACGTTGAAGGGAATACCCCAAACCTGTCCATCCCAGGTGGCGGAATCCCAGGCGCCGGGGAAGAAGTTCTCCTGGACGATGCTGTCCGAGTCGGCGACGAAATCATCCAAGGGAATGATCGCATTGGCCACCGCAAAGCCGGAGTTCCAGATCTGATCGACGGTCGAGACATCGGGCGGGTTACCGCTCTGTACTGCCAGCAACAGCTTCTGCTGGTATTCGGTATAGGGCACGGTCACGACTTCCACCTCGATGTTGGGATTGGCAGCCTCGAATTCGTCTACAGCGATCTGCTGGAACTGGCTCAATCCCGATTCAGTCTGCTGATTATCCCAGAAGACCAATTTGATCGGTTCACCGGCCGGCTCTTCCTCCTTGGCTAGCTCCATCGCCACCTCACCCACGCCAAGCGCATTGATCTCGTCACAGGCAGCCGCAGTGGCATCAGCCACCGGCGTTCCGCTGAATATCGCCTGCATCATTTCTTGCTCGATAGTCGCGACCTGCAGGTAGTTCGGTGAGAGCGGTCGGGGCCGGGCGTTATCGAGGTGCTCCATAATGCGATCGGGGCCCTTGCGATTCGCCTCCAGGAAGTTCTGAGCCGCCACTTTGTTGGCCGGGATCAGGTCAACGACACGGCCGTTAACCTCGGGGTCGGTCATGAATTCGATGAATTTCCAGACCGCTTCCTGGTTGGGGGAGTCCTTGTACATGACCAGGTTCCAGCCGCCGTAGGTGCCGACAGGGGTCTTGCCCTCGGGTGCCGTGCCGTTCACAAAGTCCCAGTTCAAGTCACTACCTTGAAGGGTGGGCTGCTCCAAGGCTGGCCACCATTCAGTGGCCAGGGTACCATTGAGGAACAATTCGCGCATGTCACCACTGGACGCGTTTAGAATGCCCTCGGGAGCATAAGCCTGCAATCCAAGCAGATACTCCAATGCTTCGACCGCCTCGGGGTCAGTCAGTGCGCAGGAACCATCTTCGTTGAGCACGGAGCCATCGTTGGAGTAGATGAAACTGTTCATGACGACAACCGTATCCTCGCCCATTTGGCTGAACAGGCCCACGCCGTACTGGCCGTCGGTTGTCAACGCCTCGCCCGCGGCTTGGAGACCTTCCCAGGTGGCCAGGCTCTCAGGATCGACGCCGGCTGCACTCAGCATATCGGCGTTGTAAAACGTGAATTGCCAGACATCCACATTGAAGGGCACACCCCAGACGCCCCCATCCCAGGTCGCTGATTCCCAGGCGCCGGGGAAGAAGTTTTCCTGAGCGATGCTATCGGATGCAGCAACATAGGAGTCGAGCGGTTCAATGGCTCCCGCAACGGCAAAGCCGGAATTCCAGATCTGATCGACGGTGGAGACATCCGGGGGATCGTCGCTTTGCACAGCAAGCAGGAGTTTTTGCTGATATTCCGTATATGGCACGGTTACAACTTCGACCTTGATATTGGGGTTTGCTGCCTCGAACTCATCCACGGCAATTTGTTGGAACTCACTGAGACCTGATTCTGTCTGCTGGTTGTCCCAAAAAGTGATGGTGACGACCTCATCCTCTGCCGGCTCAGACGCTTCCGGTGCTGTGGTTTCTGGTTCAGATGGTGCAGGGGCTGCGGGTTGGCTGCATGCTGCCAACACCATCAGGGTTATCAGAAGCAAGCCCAAAATCATGAAAGAACGTTTGTGGTTCACCTTTTCCTCCTTTGCTGGAAATGGTCTTGGTTACAATAGGCGAGCAACAGGAATTTGGGTCAGATCTCGGCGATCACGACATCGACACCTCCTTGAGTAAATGTCTTGCGATCATGGGCGCTTATTGCAGCATCTGTAACTAACGTGTGAATACTGCTCAGTGGTGCGATGTTCACCAGCGATTCCACGCCGATCTTCGTGTGATCTGCCAACATGATTACTTGCCGTGCGGCCTTG
This sequence comes from Chloroflexota bacterium, assembly GCA_034717495.1. Taxonomy (NCBI): domain Bacteria; kingdom Bacillati; phylum Chloroflexota; species Chloroflexota bacterium. Next base: position 7,095 of record JAYELL010000113.1, read on the forward strand.
ATCATTGCCTGCTTCACAGCTGCCTCGGTGATGTTTGAATTGGAGACCCCAAAGTCGAGACTGACTCCGGCACCGCTGATAAATGCTTTGTCTACCCGCAGTTCAGCCAATACGGACTGCGTGCCTGGCCCAACCATCGAATGGCTTTCATGCCTGTACATGCCTCCTGCCACAAACAACTCAATGCCAGACTCCCCATCAAGTTCAGTCAGCACGGGGAGTGAGTTGGTCATCACCTGTATCTGTTGCCTGCCCCGCAATGCCAGAGCGAGGTACGCCGTTGTGGTCCCGGCATCAAGGATGATTCTATCACCTGTATTCACAAAACGAGCGGCGGTAAAACCTATCGCCTTCTTGAGATCGTCCACCTCGGATGCCATATCCTGGCTGGCATCCACGACCTCCAATGTGATACCCAACTCACGTGCCCGTGATAGCATGGCGTGTTCGATGTGCCGGTACCATGCATGGGAACTGAAAATCTGTACATAGCCAATGCGAGCGGGCATCGTCGTCAAGGCACAGCGACTGATCGTCGAAAGGGACGGGCTGGCGCTCAACATCTGGTCTGAGCGCGCCATGTTGATATGCCAAGTCCCGTTCTCTTCGGCACTGCGCGTGTAATACTGGTCAAGGTTTTCATCAGTAATCAGTACATGAGGCGTGTAGACACGATCGGGCAAGATATTGCCCTGATAGGCGCAGATCGACGTGTCCACGCAGAAACGTCCCACCAATTCTGGAAACATGGCGATACCGGCCTTGTAGGGACCCCCGGAGACCATCAGGTCCTTGACGGTGCTGCCCTCAAAGCCAATGGAAACGACGATGACGCGACTCTCATCGAGACCGGCAGATCGATAAGCTTCCAGTGCGCCGAGTGCTGTGTCGTCATTGATGCCAAAGATGACGTTGATATCTGGGTGAACAGAGAATGCGTCCTGAGCAATCCGGAAAGAAGTATCCCGTAACCCTTCGCCGTTCACTCGATGGATGATGTGATCACCTGCCGGAAGATGACGCAGGCTATCGGCAAATCCTCTGCTGCGAGCGCGGGTATTGGCAAAGGGAGCCGATACATCCAGGACCCGCACGTTGCCGTTCAAATTGGCGCGTGCATAATTGGCAACCCAATGCCCTAACTCAACACCGGCACTGTAATCGTCAATCGTAATGACCGTTGTGGCCCCATGATAATTGTGAGATTCGGCGACAACAGGCACACTCATTCGAAGCGCCCGATCTACCAACAAACGGGTTGTTGCTGTTTCTGCCGGCGTTACGATCAGAACATCGGCGCGGTCCACCAGCGCAGTCCTCGCCTCTATCAACCCAAGGTTTACCGAGCGCAGAGAGGTGTCGTGTCGACTGGAAACCCGCAACGCACCGCCATAGGTGCGATCGAGCAGCCCCTTCTCCTCTAGTCGCCTCAAATCGCGACGAGCAGTTTCGGCTGAACAGTTGCAACGCGCGCAGATCTCTGCAACCGTTACCATACTCTGCTGCTGCAGTAGATTGAGTATCACAACCTGGCGCTGGCCTGGAAGCATCTGGGGCACACCATACCCTGACTGAGCGTGACCATTCCTGGGGTATTCTTGTAGCTGCCACTATTATAACAGCTAAAACCATCGATTTCAACCCAGAAAACGCCCACTATTGACCGATCATTCACGTACCGGTCAATAGTGGGCGGCGCCAGGCGTGCTGAGCGGACTGCTTCACTCGCGCGTCCTCTCCTTCCTTACGTACAAAAACCTGCATCCACCCTCGTTTGCGAAGATTTCGGATGATACTACCGGCAACCAGGCAAGCTCAGTACGTTCTCGGCAGTCAATTGGCGTGAGATGAGGTTTTTACACGGTACGGGCTATTGCCTTTCGACAGCACACACAATGATCTGGGCTGCCTCGTCCAGGTCAAGCTTTTCGGTGTTGATCACCAGGTGATACAATAAGGGGTCATCCCAGTCGATTTCGAAGACTTCCTCCAGGTAGTTTCCTGTCCGCCGGTCGTGTCGCTGGGCCTTGCGATAGGCGCTTTCCAGGTCAAGGTGGTCCTGTTCCTGGATAGTCAGCAACCGGGCAGGAAGCGGTGCGATGATGCGCACGTGAAATACTCCTGGCATGTCCTGAAGAACCCCCTGCCCCCCTCGTCCAAGAATGACGGTATTGCCCTCACTGTACACGGCATGGATCGCGCCTCGTATAAGCGCCTGGCACTCCGTTTTGTCCAACTCCTCGACGGTAATCGTCGTTCGCCCCTCTTCATCTTTCCCGTGAACTGCTACCTGAGCCACCGTGGGCGGTCCCGGAAAGAGCAACCGCTCCAAAAAACTGCGGACATCGGAGCCCTGCTCCCGGAACTCGACCTCACCCTCGATGCAGAGCCCCGATTCTGTTGCAGCGGCGGCGATGATCTCTTTGTCGACAAAACGATAGCCCAGCAGTTCACTCACTCTTATCGCGATCTCAGTGCCGCCACTTCCGTATTGGCGGGATATGGTGATGACTGTCATTGTCTACCTCCCGTGGAATGTGACCCAGCGACCGGTATTGCGAGCGCGGCGGTTGGGCGCCGTCGATGCTCCATCTGATTCCAGTATACCAAGAATCTCTCAGATTTTCAACCACTTCAACTTGACCTGTTGCTTCAGGTCTGGGATAATGGCGGTTGTAGCTCGAAAAGCGCAGCGGCAATCCTGCATGCATTTGTTCTCAGTGGTATGGACATCCGACGATCACTGGTGATGACATGACCCAACAGGCGAACGGGTTGATCTACACGGCGGCCATCCGGGACTTCCGCGAGGCCCGCCGTCAGGCTGTTCTGGAGGATTTGAAGGCGCGGGTAACCGGAAAGTCGGACGACCTTCTCTCGTATGAGGAGATCCGCCAGTTGCTGAGAGCTGAACCGGCGGCTCAGCGGAACCTGGAAGATATTCCCATCGATTCCATAGTCGGCAGCGTTGGGCGCTATTCCGATTTTACCCGGCGATTCATGCCCCGTCGCGACAGTGACGAGGAGCGATGGGCACGGGTAAAGCTAAAAATGCTCTACGGAGGTGGTTTGCCGCCGATCGAGGTCTTCAAGGTGGGCGATGTCTACTTTGTCCTGGACGGCAATCACCGGGTCTCGGTGGCTCGCCAACAGGGCGCAACCACCATCGAGGCCTATGTCACCGAGGTGGATGTTCGCGTTCCCCTGGCCCCCAACGACAAGCCCGACAACCTGATAATTAAAGCCTCCTACGCCCATTTTCTGGAGACCACAGGTCTGGACGAGACTCGGCCTGCCGCGCAGCTCACAGTTACTGCGGCCGGTCAGTACCGGGTACTGATAGGACAGATCAACCTGTACCGCCAACTGCTGTCATTGCAGGCAGGGCATGATGTGGATGGCAAGCGAGCGTCCGCCGAATGGTACGATAACGTCTACTTTCCTGTGATCGGGATCATCCGTGAGTTGGGCATACTCGACGACTTTCCAGGACGAACCGAAACCGATCTTTATGTCTGGGTCTCGGAACGGCAGCAGAGGTTGGAGGATACTCTTGGATGGCAGGTGGGTGCGGAGGCGGCCGCTGTTGACCTGGCAAGTGGCCACAGTCCCCGCTTGACGCGGATCATCCATCGCCTTGGTGAGCGATTGGCGGAGGCTGTTACTCCCACCGAACTGGATGCCGGTCCAGTCACCGGGCAGTGGCGTAAAACCCAGGTTGCGGTGCGGCGCGAGAACCGTCTGTTTCCAAGAATCCTGGTGTCTGTGAGCGGAACGGAACGGGGGTGGCAAGCCCTGGATCAGGCGCTGGTCGTCGCAGCAAAGGAAGGTTCGGCGCTCCAGGGGCTGCACGTGATTCGCTCATCATCCCAGACCAGTGCCCGTGACGAGGAACATGTACTGAAGACATTTCAAGACCGTTGCCATGCCGCCGGTGTGCCAGGGAACCTGCGGATAGAGACAGGGCAACGGATCGCTCGCAATATCTGTAGCCGGGCTCGCTGGACCGATCTGGTGGTAGCAAACCTGGCCTTTCCACCTGGACAAGGTCCGGTAGGCAAGCTTGGCTCCGGCTTTCATACCTTGATTGGCAGCTGTCCCCGTCCCGTCCTGGCGGTGCCGCAGGTCTCGAGGCTTTCCCGGGCGGTGCTTGCCTATGATGGCAGCCCCAAGTCGCGGGAAGCGCTGTATGTTGCCGCTTATCTTTCAGGCCATTGGCAGATGCCCTTGATCGTGTTGACCGTGATCGAGAAAGACCGGACCTCCCGCGCCACGCTTCGGGAAGCTCAGGCATACCTGGAATCCCGTGGTGTCCAGGCGACTCCGGTGGCAGCCGAGGGACCGGTTGGCGATTCCATTTTGCAAACGGTCGAGGCGCAGGCTGCTGACCTGGTCATCATCGGCGGGTACGGGCACTCGCCACTGTTGGAGGTTGTTCTCGGCAGCGCCGTCGACCAGCTATTGCAGCGTTGCCGGCAGCCGATGTTGGTCTGCCGCTGATCCCCGATTCTATCGTGCTTCTGAAACGACGCGTGAATCCGTGAGTTTTGAGTTTAACGAAGGAGATTGTGACATGACGAGGAAGAATGCCTGGCCTGGAATCGCAACCCTGGTTCCGCTTCTGTTTCTTTTTGCTGTTATCGGGCTGGCTCTTGTACTGCCGGCGCCTGTGTTGGCCCAGGGTGAGCCGGGGAAACTCCAGCTCGGACCCACCGACACCATTTCCTTGACCCTGGTGGCAGACAACCTCAGCCGGCCCGTGGACATCACAGCCGCTCCGGGAGACCGCTCGCGGCTCTTTGTCGTAGAAAAACCTGGGCGGGTTCGTATCGTCACCATCCAGGGCGGCACCTACACCCTATTGCCTGCCCCATTTCTCGATATCACCAGCATTGTGAACGCCTCGGGCAATGAGCAGGGACTCCTGGGCATTGCTTTTCACCCCGACTACGACAGTAACGGCTATTTCTTTGTCAACTATACGGCTGTATCCCCCAGCGGAGACACAGTTGTGGCACGTTACTCGGTCTCGCAGGAAAACGCCAACCTGGCGGATCCCAACAGCGCCACCATCCTGATGACCATCGACCAGCCCTACTCGAACCACAACGGTGGTCAACTCAAGTTCGGGCCAGACGGCTATCTCTACATCGGCACGGGCGACGGCGGATCTGGCGGCGATCCCCTGGACAACGCCCAGGATCCTGCCGAATTACTCGGCAAGATGTTGCGCATCGACGTCGACAGCGGCACGCCCTACGGCATTCCACCGGACAATCCCTTTATCGGGGTTGCCGGGGCTCAGGAAGAGATATGGGCCCTCGGCCTGCGCAATCCCTGGCGTTTCAGCTTCGACCGGTTGACGGGTGACCAGTGGATCGGCGATGTGGGACAGGGGCAATGGGAGGAGATCGACCTGGAACCCGCGGGAAGTTCAGGCGGCTACAATTGGGGCTGGCGCTGCTATGAGGGCAATCATGTCTACAATTCCGCAGGCTGTGGCGAAGAAAGTGACTACGACTTCCCTGTCTACGAGTATTCTCACAGCGAGGGTCTGGCCATCACCGGTGGGTTCGTCTTTCGCGGCTCACCCAATAGCGCCTATTTCGGCGACTACTTCTTCTGCGACTACTATTTCGACTTTTTTGAAAGCCAGCTGCGAACATTGCAGCATAACGGGCTTGGCTGGGTACGCGTCAATCACACCGTGCAGGCGCCCGCAGGCCGATCGTTGACCAGGCCTACCTCCTTTGGCGAGGACGCCATGGGCGACCTGTACATCGCCGACGATTCCGGAGGTGAAATCTTCAAGCTTGAGCTGCGACCCGCCACTTGCGTCAGCGGCAACTACGATGTGAACGGGGATGGTGGGCAGGACGTCATCGACATTCAGCTGGTGGCAGAGGACTGGCTGCGCAGCGATTTTGTCCCCGATTTCGATGTGGACTGTAGCGGCGCGGTCGATGTCATCGACATTCAACTGGTAGCCGGCGCCTGGACCTCCTGATGCGGCGATATTGAGCCTCGACTGGAATGTGCGTTAATCAGCGGTGAAATCAGAAAAAAACATGATCGCAGATAACGCTGATAGACGCAGATGAACGCAGATCAGACAAAAAAAGATCAGCGTGAATCTGCGCCGAAGGCCTGCGTTAATCAGCGGTGAAATCAGAAAAAATAACAACCGCAGATCAATCGCGGTCGGGGAGGAAGGGGTTGTTTTCTTCCTTGGCAGGAGCCGTCGTCGGATCCTCTTGGGGCGCCCGGGCTTTGGCGGAGGCGTTTCTTAGCTTGTAAGCCTGGTGGATATCACCTGCGCTGATCAGGCCCAGGAAGATGGGGCCGTCAAACACCGCCGCCACATTGCGTCGCTGCTGTACCATTTTGGTGCGAACCAAATAAAGGCTGTCGCTCTGTTCGACGCGCAGATAGTCGCGATCCATGATTGTTCCAACCGTTGCCTCGCTCTGGTCACGGCGAAGTGCCTTGATGACCTGAACGGTGGTGATAACCCCTGCTAATTGGCTACCAACCAGGACAGCGAAGTTGGTCTGGTGTGAAGTCAGGATTGTATTCACAACCGCAGACAGCGGCTGGGCTGCGCCCAGGACAAGGCCGTGGCGATCGTAGACGTCACCGGCCTGCATGTCTTCCAGGGCATCCCTTACGCGGGTCTCGGCGTTTTCATCGCTGGCGCCCATGTAGATGAAGATGGCGATCATGGTAAGGAAAATGTCGCGGTTGACCACGGCCCAGATTCCCATCATGACAGCCAGGGCCCGCCCGATGTTGGCCGCAAGTCTTGTGGCTGTGGTGAAGGGCAGAGCCAGCGAAAGCAGGCTGCGCAGTATGCGTCCGCCGTCCATGGGGAAAGCCGGCAGCAGGTTGAAAACGCCGAGGATCAGGTTGGTCAATACGAGAAATGTGACCAGTCCAAGCAGGCTGATGCTGGTGTAAGTGGAGAGCACCTGGCTCGCCGAATTCACATCCTGTACGGCCATCACGGCGAACAACAGGGGCAACAGGATTAGCATCAGGGCGAAATTGACTGCCGGCCCGGCGATGGCAACCAGCAGTTCCTGCCAGGGGGTATCTGGTTGTCGTTCCAGCCGGGCCACGCCGCCGAGCGGCAGCAAGGTGATATCGCGCACCGGGATATTGAAGTATTGGGCCGTGATGCCATGTCCTAACTCGTGAAAGACAACGATCACGAAGAGCAGCAAGACCAGCAACACGCCATAGATAGCGCCGGTTACCAGAGAGGTCGTTTCCCCTGCGGCATCCTGGGAAGCAATCCTTCCCCAGGTGAACGCGCCATAGGCGAGAATCAGCACAAACGACCAGTGGACCTTGATCTCGATTCCCCGGACTGTGGCTATTGTAAGGGAGCGACCCATGTTCTCTCCTTAGACGGGCGGGTTGACTCCTTCCATACCATATCTCAGCATACGTCATGCCGTGCCCCGTGTCAAGGCATTTCGATTCCAAACAGCAATTCTCAATTCCCATCTGCGAATCCAGTCGAAACTTTGCTGGTGTTTCGACTGCGTGGTATAATTCGCAAGCATTTTTTGCATTTCTCGGCATGAAGCGCAACGGGGCGCCCCTGCCGTTTCAGATCGCTTTTCCCCGTCTCCCCGAACAGGGGAGCTTCCCATTGAGGAGGGCAAATTGAATCTCCATGAATATCAGTCGAAACGGGAGTTCGCCCGTTTTGGCGTACCTATTCCTGCCGGTGACGTGGCCGAGACACCGGCCGAGGCCCGTGAAATTGCCGAAAAACTGGGCAGCAAGGTTGTCGTCAAATCCCAGGTGCTGGTGGGCGGTCGCGGTAAAGCGGGTGGCATCAAACTGGCAGAGACTGCGCAGGAGGCTGAGGTAGCCGCAGAGGCGATCCTTGGCATGGACATCAAAGGTTTGACCGTAAACAAGGTCCTGGTGGACGAGGCTGCTGAGATAGCGGACGAGATCTATCTGGGCCTGGTGATCGACCGCGCCGCGCGGCGGGTCGTAATGATGGGTTCCAGTGAGGGCGGTGTCGACATCGAAGAGGTGGCCGCCTCGACGCCGGAAAAGATCGTCAAGGTATTGATCGATCCCTTCATCGGTTTTCGATCCTATCAGGCCACCGAAATGGCGATCGCCCTGGGCATTCCCAGGGAACAGTGGCGCGCCTTTGCCAGGATCGCGGGTGGACTCTATCAGGTCTTCATTGCAAGCGATGCCTCGCTCGCGGAGATCAACCCCCTGGTGGTCACCGAAGATGGACAGCTGCTGGCTGTGGATGGCAAGATGTCTATCGACGACAACGCGTTGTATCGCCATCCGGCCCTGGCCGAACGACGGGATCTTACTGAAGAGGATCGCTATGAGGCGGAGGCCAGGCAGCACGATTTGAGCTACGTCAAGCTGGATGGTCACATCGGCTGCATGGTCAATGGCGCCGGATTGGCCATGGCGACCATGGATATGACCAAGTTGTTCGGCGGCGCCCCAGCCAACTTCCTGGACATCGGTGGCGGCGCCACGTCGGAACGGGTGGCCGCGGCCCTGCGGATCATCCTGTCTGATGAGAATGTGCGCGCTGTGCTGATCAACATCTTCGGTGGCATTACCCGCTGCGACGAAGTGGCCCGAGGCATTCTGGAAGCGCTGGAGGTGGTACCTACCGATGTGCCGATGGTCGTGCGACTGGTTGGCACCAATGAAGCCGAGGGCAGGGCAATCCTGGCGGATGCCGAAATGGAAACCGCAGCCACTTTGTCGGAAGCTGCCCGGAAGGCGGTCGCGGCGGCGGCCAACGGCTAGCGGCAGAATTGAGATGGACCTTTTTCTTTCCCGGCTCCCTTGGCGGATATCCGGGAGGAACTGATAGTTAATTTGACATAAAGGAATCGTTTCCATGAGTATTCTCGTCAATAAGAACACGCGTCTCATCGTGCAGGGGATCACCGGCCGAGAAGGCATGTTCCATACCGAGCAAATGGTTGCTTACGGCACCAACGTGGTTGGCGGCGTCACGCCAGGCAAAGGTGGACAGTGGTCTGCCGGTGTGCCGGTGTTCGATACGGTCAAGGAAGCGGTGCGCGCCACCGAGGCCAATGCCTCTATCATCTACGTGCCGGCCCGCTTTGCCCAGGATGCCATTCTGGAGGCTGTCGATGCCGCGGTTGAGCTGGTCGTCTGCATCACTGAGGGGATTCCAACCCTGGACATGGTGCAGGTGCGGGCCTGTATCGACCAAACCGGCTCCCGGCTCATTGGCCCCAACTGCCCAGGCGTAATCACGCCCGGCGAGGCCAAGGTCGGTATCATGCCCGGACACATTCATATTCCGGGCAATGTGGGCATTGTTAGCCGCAGTGGCACCCTGACCTATGAGGTGGTTGCAGCCCTGAGCGCTCGGGGCATCGGCCAGTCGACCGCCGTAGGTATCGGTGGTGACCCGATCATCGGGTCCACCTTTATCGACATCCTGCAGCTGTTCGAAGAGGACCAGGATACCCACCAGGTTGTATTGATCGGCGAAATTGGCGGCACCGATGAGGAGGCAGCCGCCGAGTTTATTCGCCAGTCCATGTCAAAGCCGGTGACCGCCTTCATTGCCGGTCAGACCGCACCTCCAGGGAAGCGGATGGGACATGCCGGCGCCATCATTTCCGGCGGAACTGGCACGGCTGCCGAAAAGATGAAGGCGCTCCAGGCTGTTGGCGTACAGGTGGCCAGGCAGCCCGATGAGATCGCCGAAATCGTTGCCGGACGAGCGTAATAAGTGCCATGTCCAGCCCGCCCGAACCTGAATCAATCCTTGATCCAGGCGGTTTCGACGGCACGCCAATCGGGCCTGCCTTGTTATGGCTTCGCCGCCAGCCCGAAGAAAGCCATCTTGTTGGCGGTTCGGTGCGGGATCTTTTGCTGGGCCGACCCATCGGGGATCTGGACGTTGTAGTGGAGACAGGTGGGCAGGAACTCGCCCGGCGTCTGGCTGACGTCATGGGCGGCGCCTACGTTGGCCTGGACACGGAACGGGATATTGGGCGGGCGATTCTGAGGCAGCCTGCGCAGGGCCTTGTTCAGGTTGATGTCGCAGCATGGCGGGCCGACACCCTGGTGGAAGATCTTTTGCTCAGGGATTTCACCGTCAACGCGATGGCGGTGTCGCTTGCCCATGGCCCCTCGGGGATCATTGATCCCTCCGGTGGGCTCGCTGACACGGCGCAGCGGTTTCTTCGACTGGTATCGGACACGGCCCTTGCCGATGATCCTCTCCGAAGTCTGCGGGCGATCAGGCTTGTTGCGGAACTCTCTTCCCTGGGATTCCGTCTAGAGAGCGAAACAGCCCGAAGGGTCCAGCGGGCGTCGCCCGCGCTCGCAACCTGTGCTGACGAACGAGTCCGGGATGAACTGGTGAAAATCCTGTCGGTGGATAGGCCGGGGCAGTGGGTTGCAGAGATGGGTGACTATGAGCAACTCGACGTGCTTTTGCCAGAGCTCGAACGTACCCATGGTGTCCTTCAGTCGCCACCGCATCATCTGGACGTCTTTGACCACAGCTTGCTCGTGGTTGACATGGTTTCCTGGCACCAGGCATTGATCGATGGGTGTGAAGAACCCCGTGACGAATGGGATCTTGTCCTGATGGATGTGCTTGCAGAGCAGCTCGAACTGGTCCAGGAGCATTTCAGTCACGGCGAAGGTGCCGGTCTGCGTTCCAGAGGACACATGCTGCGGTGGGCCGCTCTGGGCCATGATCTTGGCAAGCCTACGACAGCTGCGGTCAAGGCAAGTTCATCCGGTGAAACACGGATCCGCTTCTTGGGCCACGAACGGGTGGGTGCAGACCTGATTTCCGACGTATTGCGCCGGCTGCGTTTCAATGACGCGGAGGTACGCCGCGTAGCATCTGTCGTAGCACATCACCTGCGCCCATTGCAACTGGCTTCCGCTTCCGGGCCACCCAGCCGCAAGGCGGTTCACCGTTATTTCCGCGATCTTGGAGATGCGGGAATCGATGTGGCGATGTTAAGCCTGGCGGATTTTCGGGCCAAGAGGGATTCTGGCGCAACATTGGACGACTGGCTATCCCTGCTGGGTGTAGTAGAGGGTCTGTTGGATGATTTTTGGCAGCGACCGGAGCAGGTCGTTTCGCCGCCCGCCCTGGTCGATGGTAGAGATCTCATGGAGACTCTCAATCTGCCACCAGGCCCGCTGATCGGCCAACTTCTGGAGAAGATCGCCGAGCAACAGGCCGTGGGCACGATCCAGACAGGGCGGCAGGCGCTGGATTACGCACTGAGACAACAAGAGGAACATGGAATCACAGGTTTGCCCCCTGTTGGGGCTGGTGGATGAGCAAGGCGCTTATCTGACCTATCCCAGCTACGAAAACCGATGTTACGCATCAAGCCCGCACCAGTCGATTCCCCTGAATGAGCAGACATTTTTCTGCCTTGGGGGTAATCGGGATCGTTGCCCGCGGCTGATGGCGCGCGATGCTGCGGCCAGTGGCGAGTCCGCGGCTGTCGATGACGAAGCAGCCTTTGCCGGCGCAACCGCGGCAGCGTTCGCTGTAACATCCGAGCTGGATGAGGATTTTTCGTCCGCGTCCGGTATTGGGGACAACTACGATTGGGAGGAGAGCTCGCAGGATATTGGCGAGCAGTTCGAAGCTGATTACGCCGTTCCGCCACCGCCACCGCCGGTCTACCCGCCGCAATCTGGCGGTCCCTCCAGGCGACCTGTGTGGCCCCTCTTGCTGGCAGCCGGCACCCTGGTGACTGTGCTCATGTTGTGTGCATTTGCCAGTGCCAGTTGGGTCGGATGGCAATCTTTGTCGAATCGATTGGCGCTTAATCCCTCAGTCACCGCAATTGTCGAGGGGGGCGGTCCCCAGGGGGTGGTACCAATCACCAAAACGACCGAGTCGGGGACCATCGTTCTCATTGTTACCCCGACCCCTTTGCCCGGCACAGGCGAAACGCCGGTCGAGCCGACGCCGGCGGAATCGACGACCATGGTCGTCATCCCGACGCTGCCTCCAACCTTGACGCCCTTTCGGCCGACGCCTACTTTTACCTGGACGCCGATAGTGCCTCCTACGCAGCGGCCTTCGGCCACGCCATTCCCGACCAATACGCGTGTTCCCCCGGCAACGGCCACACCCATACCGCCGCCAACGGCGACCTGGCAAGCGACCCACGAGGCCTTCTCCATGTCCTTCACGGCCAACCCCACCACCATCAATCAGGGGCAGGAATCGACCCTTTCCTGGAACGTTCGCGGCGTACAGGCGATTTATCTGGATGGCGAAGGTGTATCCGGTCCTACCGGTTCCAAGCGGGTGAAGCCCAGCTCGACAAAGACCTACACGTTGAGGGTCATCAAGCACAATGGATCGGTGCAGGAAGAATCGCAGACGGTTACTGTCAACCGGCCAACACCTACCCTGACGCCGACCACGACACCCACTTTCACCCCCACGCCCTTCTACGAGATTAGCTTTGCCGAGGATCTCGACATCACGGTGATCGACGGCACCGAAAATTCTTGCCGCACCGGCAACGGCTGCCCGCTGTTCTTGATCCAGGTTCGCAACCATGGCAATCGAACCCTCGATTACCAGCTCACCAAGTCAAGTCCCGACTTGCCGGCGGGGTGGGGAGTTTTCTTCTGCTGGGCCAGCGACTGCGAATTCGGCGATGAATCGCCCATCAAAAACCTGGATGTGGGCGCCAGGGATACGGTTTCATTGAACTACCGCGTCCCTGCCAATCTGGTGGATGGCAATTATCTGACAACCGTACTTGGCACGTGTATTCAGTGCTCCCAGCCCGATTTCCAACAGACGTTCAATGTTCAGGTGCGGCTTCCCACACCCACACCCACTCGCACGGCCACGCCAACACCGACCCCCAACCCCTGACGCCGGCAGGACAGTACCCTTGAAGGCACTTGACCTTGACCTCGAAATCTATCTGGCGATTGCCAAGATAGGGAAATACGCGACCAGCGAAAGCGGCGATACCGTCGAGGTGATTGAGCGACCCCACGGCGGCATTTCAGCGGTGATTGCCGATGGCCAGCGCAGCGGAAAAGCAGCCAAGACTATCAGCAATATCGTCGTAAGAAAGGCAGTGTCCCTGTTGGCAGATGGCGTTCGCGATGGTGCCGCGGCCCGGGCTTCCCATGACTACCTTCGTACCCATCGCCGGGGACAGGTATCGGCGACGTTGAATATCGTCTCCGTGGACCTTGCCAGCAAAACCCTCTTGATCTCCCGCAATTCCCATTGCCCGGTTCTTGTTTACAATCCAGCCTGGGCTGGCAAGCGGTCTCCTGATGGCTGGCTCTTTCTCAACGATCCCAGTGATGCGATTGGAATCGCAACGCTGGTCAAGCCGGTGATTTCTGAAATGGCTCTGGAAGTGGGCACGACTGTCCTGGTTTTCACCGATGGTCTCTGGACAGCTGGCGAGCGCTCGGGTGATCGCATCGCCATCGCTGCGCTGGTGCAATCCTTGATCCAGAAGGGTGTGGATGACCCTGAGGACCTGGCCGAGGTCGTTCTTGAGGAAGCCATCAGGCTTGATCAGGGTCGTCCCAGGGACGACATGAGCTTGCTGGTTTTGGGCGTGAGGCGGAGGGAGAGAGAAGACCGGGTGCGACGTCTGTCGGTTAGCTTGCCAGTTTAGCACAGGCTCGGGATCATGTCGATTACTGCTGCCGGGGGCAATCGCGGCGAGGTAGGCCCCATCAAGGTTGTTGGTCCCTGCAAGTCGGGAAAGACAAGCCTTGTTGCGGCCCTGCTTGGGTTGGGATTTCAGGCTCGTGGCTGTTCGCAGGAACACTCGCAGGTACCTGACATGTGGCGCAGGATTGCGCCTCCACGGTGGCTTATTTTCCTCGACGTTTCGACCCAGGTAATGCGGGAACGTTCGGCACGCGATGACTGGACCGATGATATCCTCGCTGTTCAGCAGGCGCGGTTGAGAAATGCCCGCGGTCACGCACATCTGTACATCCATACCGATGGGTTAAACGCCAGCCAGGTGCTTGAACAGGTCCTGGCGTTTTTTGCCAGTCGTGAGTAATCGTTATTGAAGCCGAATTCGCCCCCCGATATTTGACAGTGTAGTGGGGCTGCGCTATAATCCGCAAAGCGACCGGTGGAAGTCCGTTTCACCGGTTTTCTTACGTAACGATTAAATGTCGTTGCCGGGTGCTTTGCCTGACCAGTTCGATCCGCATAACCGCAAGCAACCAGTCGCCGCGGCTGGTTGCTCTTCTGCAGGCAGGTGGTCACAGGCAAGAGTCTCAAGAGTCTATTGTGCCGGTTACTTCTGGTTGACAGATGAAACTGTCTGTTCCAGAACGCCGACGTTAGCACCGGGCGATGGCCAGGAGCATGAGATGAAAGATCGCAGTTTCGGGGCCCTCCTTCTCGTCATCATTGTGGCTTCTCTGGCACTGCTCATTGCATTGCCAGTTGACCATCCGGACTGGGCGTCCAACCTTCTTTTTTGGCAACCTGAAGGGTTTCGAGACCTGGAACTGAAGCAGGGCCTTGATCTACAGGGTGGCCTGCAGGTGTTGCTGCAAGCAGACAGCGTGGGAGAAGTCAACCCCGATGCCCTTGAATCAGCAATGCTGGTTGTAGAAAACCGCGTCAATGGCCTGGGTGTCAGCGAGCCGCTGGTCCAGCGCCAGGGTGAGAATCGTATCATCGTCGAATTGCCTGGTGTTGACGATCCAGACCAGGCCATCAGCACCTTGAAGGGTACCGGGCTGCTCGAATTTGTTGCAGCCGGCCGGCAGGCGCCACCCGCCGGGATGATTCTCGAAACCGACCATGTCGGAGGCAGCGTAGCTGTCGGCACGGGGGGAGTTGAAACCGGGGCTGCCACTCTCAATCCGGAAACCGGTGAGCCATGGCACACGATAATGACCGGCGCGGATCTGAAATCGGCTCAGGTGGGTTTTGACAACCTGACCTCAGCTCCCATTATCCTCTTTGAACTCGGCGACAGCGGCACTGAGATCTTCCGGGATTTCACCCGGCAACATATTGGCGAGGTCGTTTCCATTGTCATGGATAAGCAGGTGCTGTCCTCTCCGGTGATCCAGAACGTGATCGATGGTGGTGGACAGATTTCCGGGCAGTTCACGCAGGAGGAGGCAAAAGGATTGGCCGTCCAGATGCAATATGGTGCCTTGCCGGTGCCACTTGCGGTGATCGACACCCGCGCCGTGGGTGCGACGTTGGGTGCTGACTCGGTGCGAAGCAGTATTACCGCGGGTGTCATTGGCCTGTTTGTCGTACTACTCTTCATGGCCGTCTACTACCGGGTGCCCGGCCTCATGGCTGATGTGGCGCTGATCATCTTTGTGTTGATCAACCTGTCGATCTTTAAGTTGATACCAATCACATTGACATTGCCAGGTATTGCAGGATTTCTCCTGGCTACCGGTACAGCTGTCGACGCCAACATCCTCATTTTTGAGCGTATGAAGGAGGAGTTGCGAGCGGGCAAACCACTGCGCGTGGCCGTGGATGCCGGTTTCGATCGTGCATGGACCTCGATTCTCGACTCGAATCTGTCGACGCTGATCACGGCAGGGATTCTCTTCTACTTTGGAGGCACTTTTGGCGCCAGCAGTGTTCGCGGTTTCGCTGTGACCCTCATTATCGGTATCCTCGTCAGTATGTTCACCGCAGTGTTCGTCACCAGGGTACTCATGAAGCTGGTTTTCGGTAGGCGCAAGTCGGAAGAACAGTTTGCCGGTAAAGCCTGGCTGCTGGGAGTCTAAGCATGTACAACATCGTCCAACACCGCAAATGGTACTATCTGTTCTCCGGTATTCTGATTCTGATCAGCCTACTCGCGATGGGCTACTCCTGGGTGACCACCTCGTCGCCTCTTCAACTCAGTATTGACTTCACCGGCGGCGCCTACTGGGAGTTCGATCTCGCCGATGCTGCTGCTCCCGGGGATATCCGTGATGTCTTCGTGGAATTTGGGTTGAGCGATACATCGCTGACTACATTGGGCTCAGAAGGCAACCGATATCAAGCGCGTTTGAAGAGCATTGACGATGAGACCAAGGCGTCCATCGAGGACGAACTGGGTGCACGTTTTGGCGGCATCGACACTCGTCAATTCAGGAATGTCGGACCATCGGTAGGCGAAGAGGTAACCCGGGCTGCGTTCATGGCGGTCCTGGTGGCTTCCCTGGCTATTCTGGCCTTTATCGCATTCGCATTTCGCAATGTTCCCCACCCGGCCCGTTACGGCTTCGCCGCGATTGCGGCAATGGTTCATGACATCCTGATCACCCTGGGTTTCGTGTCCATCATGGGCCTGGTGGCAGGTTGGGAGGTGGATGCTCTCTTCCTGACAGCGCTGTTGACCGTCATTGGATACAGTGTGCAGGACTCTATCGTTGTGTTCGACCGCATTCGGGAGAATACCTCGCGTTATCGGGGTGAGGATTTCGAGACCATCGCCAACCGCAGTCTGCTGGAGACGGTCCACCGGTCGGTGGCTACCCAGCTTAACGCCTTCTTTATCATGATTGCGATCCTGATGTTTGGCGGCGATACGATAAAGCCCTTCATCGCCACCATGCTTGTGGGCTTGCTGAGCGGTACCTACTCGTCGATCTTTATTGCCGTTCCTTTGCTGGTTTCCTGGGAGATGGGGGATCTGCGAAGGTTGTTTGGCGGTGAAAAACGAAGTCAGCCGGCAACGGCCTGAACTTACGTGATGGAAGATGGATGTCGTTTGATGTGGCGGTACCAGGCCCTTTAGGCAAGACGCGGGGTGAGCGCAGGCTCGCCCCGCTTTTCGATTCAACTGGCATGACAGGGTGATGCGCGCATTAATCTCGTCTCCGCAAGGCTTGTTACCCGACGATCAGTTGGTTCGGCCTGCAGGAACGGTGGTGCTCAAGAGCACCTACGGGCAGCCTGTAGAAGCGGACTTGAGCCAGGTGGTGGTGGACGAAATCTGCCTGGTCGGTTCTCGATGCGGTCCCTTTCCCCCGGCGCTGCGGATGCTTGCCGGAGGACTGGTTGATCCTGCTGCCCTTTTGGACGCTGTCTATTCGCTGGAGCAGGCCGAGGCTGCGTTCGAACTGGCAGCACGCCCTGGCATTCTTAAGGTTTTGTTGAAACCATAACTGATTTTGTTAGAAGGATGTGGCCAGGGAAAAATTGCCTGGTTTCCTTCGGAGACGATCCCCGGTGGTCTGATTTGTCTCGTTTGGTGATGTGTTCCGGTATGATGAGCTGCGCAATATCGGGTGGGATTCAACAGAGAGAACCATCTCGTCCAAAACGGTTGGTTGTGTTGGTATTGTCGGCGGTGCTGGCTCTCGTTTCGATGGGTGCAGGTCCGCCGGTTCTGACGGGCAGTAGACCTGGCTCGTTGCCTCTGTATGCCAGGCAGATTGACGCCTACCAGGCCGGCCAGCGGGCACCTGTGCTCTCTGCACCTTCAGCCACGCTGGTTGATGTGGACACCGGCAATGTGCTGCTTTCCATTAACCCCGACCTTTCCAGACCGATGGCCAGCACGACCAAGATCATGACGGCTTTGCTGGCTCTTGAACGCGCCGATCTGGCCGACAGGGTTGTAGTGCCTGCCAGCGCGTTGATTGGCGAAGCTTCCATGGGGCTTTTTGCTGGCGAGATCCTGACGGTCGAGGATCTGCTTTGGGGTCTGTTGCTCAATTCAGGGAACGATGCTGCCATGGTCCTGGCAGAGCATGTGGCTGGATCCGAAGAAGCCTTTGTTGTACTTATGAACGAACGGGCGGCCAGCCTTGGAATGTTCAACACCAGGTTTGCCAATCCCCATGGTCTCGACGAGCCGGGACATTTCAGCAGTGCAGAGGATCTCTGGCGCATGACCCAGGCGGCTCTTAGGTATCCCAAGTTTCGCGAGATCGTCGCTACCCAATTCCACACGGTTGCGGGACACTCCCTTTGGAGTCGCAATGAAATGCTGGGCAATGTCGAGGGTGCGGACGGCGTGAAAACAGGCACGACCGATCTGGCCGGACAGTGTCTGGTCGGTTCCGTCACGGGTCCAGGCGGACATCAGGCCGTCTCTGTCGTACTGGGAAGCGGCGATCGTTACGCCGATGCCCAGGCTCTGTTCAGTCACTACGATCGGTTTTACCGTTGGGCACCCCTGCCGCAGATTCAGGGCCAGGCCGCCTGGCAGCGCGGTGCCGATGACCGGCCTTACCGGTTGGTCGCCACTGAAACGCCCGAGTTGTTCCTGCCCGATTGGCAGTGGGATCGCGTCAGGGCACAGGCGGTGATCGATGGCAACGAACCTGCCGGGCAGCAATCGGCCGGCGCCGTGCGCTGGTATCTTGGCGCGCAGCTCCTTGCCGAAGCGCCTGCCATCTGGTCGGCATATTGAGGTGATGGATGACAACTGAACGGTTACAGAAAGTTATGGCCCGGGCAGGCATTGCCTCCAGACGGGCCTGTGAAGAAATCATCGCCGCCGGGCGGGTTAGCGTCAACGGGCGGCAGGTGACTGAAATGGGTGTTAAGGTCGATCCCCGGCAGGATCAGATCATGGTCGATGGTGAGTTGTTGAATGCCCATGGCCGGCCGAAACTGCAACATCTGATGCTTTATAAGCCGCGGGGATATCTTTCCGTCTTCAACGATGATCGCGGGCGTGCGGGATTGGAAGCCCTGGTGGACTCCGACGATCGGCTCTTTCCGGTCGGGAGGTTGGATCAGGATAGCGAGGGGTTAATACTGCTGACCAACGACGGAGAATTGTCACAGCGTTTAAGTCACCCTCGCTATGAGCACCGCAAGTCCTATCTTGTCAAGGTGCATCGGCTGCCGAGTACCGCATCAATGGCACGGTTGCGCAAGGGAATCCAACTCCCTGACGGGTTGACCGCGCCATCACGCTGGCGCCTCCTGGAGGAAGCTCCTTCCTCCTATGAAGATGATGACGAGGACGATGACAGTGTCTGGCTGCACGTTGTCCTCGGGGAAGGTCGCAAACGGCAGATACGGCGCATGGCAAGGGAAGAGAACTTGAGAGTCCTGCGGCTCGTCCGGGTTGGCCTGGGACCCCTGAGGCTGGACCGGGGTCTGGAACCGGGTGATAGCCGCCCTCTTAACGCGACGGAAAAAAAGATCCTGAGAACGACAGTTTTCACGGAACGCCGGCGCCCGCGTTCGCGAGCCAGCGGGTCCTATCCCCATCATCGCAGAGGACGGCCGCGATCCAGGCGCTGAAGCAGCCGTTTTCTGACACGAATCGAGCATGGCATGAGACCGGATGACAAAAAAGAGGTCGCACCCGAGGCGATTCCATCCACCATCGCAATCGATGGACCGGCCGGGTCCGGCAAGAGCACCGTGGGCCAAAGGTTGGCTCAGGCGCTCGGTTATCTTTACTTCGATACGGGCGTGATGTATCGTGCCGTGACCTGGCTTGCCCTCAATCGGGGGGTGTCGGTGGGCGACGAGCGGGTGGTTTCGGAATTGGCAGAACGGATTCCAATCGACGTCGAGCCGCTCACAGAGGATGACGGCCGGCAATTCACCGTCAAGGCTGACGGTGAAGACATCACGTGGTCGATCCGAGAGCCTGATGTTGAAGCCAATGTGTCCCGGGTATCGGCCTATCCTGCGGTGCGGGCGGCGCTGTCGGCCCAGCAACGGCGGATTGCCGGCCGGGGTCGAATTGTCATGGTCGGGCGCGACATCGGCACTGTTGTCATCCCTGGCGCAGACATGAAGATATTCCTGGATGCCTCGGTGGAGGTGAGGGCGCGACGCCGCTGGTCGGAGGAGCAGGCACGCGGCACCCAGCGTCCGTTCCAGGAGGTGCTGGAAGATATACGTTATCGTGACAGAATCGATTCGACCAGGGAGGTGGCTCCCTTGCGTCCTGCTGCTGACGCCTGGGTAATCGATAGTACGGGCCTTTCCGTCGACGAGGTGCTTCGAATAGTGCTCGACGGATTGACAGAAGCACAACCAGACTCAAACTAAGGTACTATGAAGGCTGTACGGTTTAACGGCACGATTCCTCGCTATCTCCTGGGCAAAACCCTCGGCAAGGCTGCGCCGTCAACATTGTGGGGCGGCGCCTCTTGCACCTATTTGGCTGACCTGCCGGAGGAGACACTGCCGGGACCCGAGTGGGTTCGTGTCCGAACAGGATACGGCGGCATTTGTGGCTCCGATCTTGGCGCTATTACCCTGAGTAGCAGTCTCTATTTTGTGTCCTTCACCTCGTTTCCTTTTACACTGGGCCATGAAAATGCAGGCGCACTGGTCGAACTTGGCCCAAACGTGAAAGGTTGGCGAACCGGTGAGCGGGTGATTGTTGAACCGATCTTGTGGTGCCGGCCCCGTGGCTTCGGGGACCTGTGTCCTTTCTGCGAACGAGGCGAAATCAATCTCTGTCAACGCACCGGCGATGGACAACTGGCTGCCGGCGTGCTGATCGGCAATTGCCGCGATACGGGCGGTAGCTGGGGCGAGACCTTTGTGGCTCACGAGTCCCAGCTTTATCGTGTGCCGCCGTCGGTGAGCGACGAAAATGCCCTGATGGTAGAACCTTTCAGTTGTGCCTTGCACGCGGCGCTTTCAGCGCCTCCGGACGACAACGAGACGGTATTGATCGTTGGAGCCGGCACCATTGGGCTGTGTTTGGTAGCCGCGCTCCGGGCCATCGGTTCCAGAGCCCGGATACTGGTACTGGCACGGTATCAATACCAGGCTGACAGCGCGCTGCGCCTGGGCGCCAGTGAAGTCGTCACTTCCGTGCAGGATCAGGACTATCGCTCCACGCTGGCGCAAAAAACCGGCGCCAGGGAGGTAAAACCGTTCATTGGAAAAAACGTCTATATTGGCGGCGCGGATCTTACGTTCGAGTGCGTTGGAAGCGATCAGGCTCTGGACGACGCAATGCGCCTGACAAGGACCGGTGGCCGGGTCATCCTGGTGGGCGCGCCGGGGATCACGAAAGGTGTGGACTGGGCCGTTATCTTTGCCAATGAGCTCAAGGTAAGTTCGGCATTTACCTACAACCATGCGGAAGCATTTGCGGGACGCCAGTGGACGACCTTCGGGCTATCCCTCGATCTGATGGTGCGGGGCATGGTTGATCTTGGCTGGATGATTACCCACCGATTTCAGGTGGATGATTATCGCAGCGCTTTGAAAACATTGAGCGAGCGGTCTCGTAACCAGGTGATCAAAGCTGTGTTTGACTTTAGATAGGGGTATTGAAAAAAAGAACGTTGTTCGATTACTTCACCTTGAACTGTCGAAAACTGTTATGGAGGAAATCATGAATTCAGACTCGTCGTTTGCATTATTGAGCGGGAAACCGGTACACCCATGGCTGCGGCAGTTGCAGGTTGCTTATGTACCCGGTTCCGGTGATGAACTGTCGATCGCAGCGGTGGAGGGAATGCTCAATGAGTTTCAGGCGCAGGGCCACAAGCTACAGTCTAAACCGGATAGGAATACCAGTCTACTCCTGACAACTGTGCCGTTCGGCAAGGTCGTCAATTGGCGACGTTGTCTCACGGTTACCGCTCGAGTCAAATATAGGTTGACGCAGAATCCCACCATAATTACCGTGATTCATGCCACGGAGGACCAGTTTTCAACGCTCCTGGCCCAGTTGGACGAGGCGATTGCCAAACAGCCAGTTGATCCAGCCGATTTTCAATTTCCCGGCCTGGCGTCAACGGCCTGGCAGGTGCTTCTCGAGCAAGGCCAGCGCGGCGGGCCAATTCTGGCTCTGGAACGGGTTGTGCAGGCACAGGCAAAAGGCATTCGAGTGATACTTGTTGTTGGTGATGAGCGACCCCGGACCGCCTACCATTTTGATCTGGTCGGCGCTCATCCGCAGAGTATGGCCGACGATCCGGATCGCTTTTACGAGGATATTGTACTGCGCGTAGTGACCTCTCTCAGTTCCCTTGCGATCAACAAGCATCAGGTGGTTGGCGAACCGCTGTCGCAGAAAACCTGGCTTGAACTGGATACACCAGCGGCGATGATTGCGGCCTCCAGCGAGCTGGGAAAACGTAACTTTTTTACCGACACGGTACACATTTCCGACCTCGTGGACGTGCCCGCGATCGGGGATACCCTGGCAAGCCAGTACAGCGAGGGTTGTTTCGCCACCTGGGATCCCAGGGTTAATGCGCTGGTGGCTACTGTCACGGGCAGCGCACGCCCCGTGGCGAAGGGCGGTATCGGCGATGATGACCTGATCCTTATTGTCGGCGTACGCGAGGACGGCCAGGGCGCATTGGTCAGGAACGTGAAGGGCAAACGCAACGACCCACCCTCAACCGAGGCAGTCGAATTGTATGACCTGGATAATTCATTACCGAGAATAGCGCTCGACGAGTCCTTCGTTTCAGAAGCAGATGTTCCGGTGGTACGTTCGAAGCTCCACGGTCATCGCGGGGTGGCTTCCTTCGATCCCCGTGTGGTCGAGTATGTACCGGTATCTCCCACCTATCAGAACTATCTGGTGACCTGTGGTACAGATACCCAGGCCTGGGCAGTGCGAGATGCTTTTGCAGAATCACAAGCTTTGCTCAATCCGGACGATCCCCGGGATGTGGTGTTTACTATTCTGCCCGGCCACGGCGTTATCTTTGCCGAGAAATGGGTGCCAGGATTCAATCCATTCGAGAGAATTCTCGATTATATGGACGGTGGTCAAATCGCAATCGAGAGTTTGGTTCCGCAGGGCCCGGTTCACTACGAAGCGGACGCCGATGGTCGGATGGTTCTCCAGGACGAATCGCTGATGGTACCGGTAGTTTGATACATCTTCTTTTTGAGTTGATAAGGGTTTGATACTGCCACGGAGATCGTCGGGAAGACGAGAGTTGCATTTTTTGGTGATTTGCGGCACACTAGCCGGGAAATATTTCTTTTCCCCTTCGTTTTCTTCTTCCAGACTCTATACTGCAAACTGCTTGATTCTACGCTTGATGACCTGTAAACGATCAACAAGGAGGTTGGTAACAGTGAAACAGCATCGAACTATCACGATTTTTCTGGCGTTGATGATGATTCTGTCCGGAGTCGTGCCGGTAGTGGCTCTTGCTGCGCCTGCATCAGCGATTTCGCCACAAGCTCAGGTTGAATCGATCCAGATCGATGGCAACAAGGAGGCGGAATGGGGAGAGCCTCTGGCGGAAGATCCCCTTGGTGATATCAGCGAACCTAACCTGGATATGGTGGGGCTCTATGTGGTCGAAGACGCCGACAACCTCTTCGTCGGCCTGGATGCCCTGGCATCGAGCTGGGGCATGGCCTACGGCATCTATCTCGATACCGACAACGCACTGGCGAGCGGTGGCACATCGGATCCGTGGGGACGTGACGTATCGGCGGTGGAGGAGAACCTGCCCGAATTTGCCCTGTATGTCTGGCATCGGGAGGATGATACCATCGAGGATGCCCAGCTTACCACATGGAACGGGTCCGGTTGGGATTATCCCACCTTGACCAGCCTGGGAGGCGAACAGGCCTATGGCGCGGAAAACGACTGGCTGGAGTACAGGATTCCCAAGGCGGCCCTTGGCATTGCTCCTGGCGAGTCCAGCCCTGAGCTCTTTATCGAGGCCTTTAGCACCGGTGGCGGCGGACACGCCCAGGATTCCGTGCCAAGCGATGCCAATGTAAACTTTCCCGACCCCGATTGGGGCCCCGACGTTACTCAGCTTTCAGCCTTCGTTGGTTTTCCTGCAGCTGACGGCGACCTGATGGTCACCTTCCCGGGCAGCTGGCCGTCGGCGGCCGGATTGGGCAACGACTGGGATCCTGCCAATCCCAATATCGTGGGCAGCGACGACAACGGCGATGGTGTCTGGAAATTTGTGACAGACGCCATTCCAGCGGGAGACTATGCTTTCAAGGCCACGATCGGTGGGTCGTGGGACGAAAACTACGGGCTCAACGGCGAACCCAGTGGACCTGATGTGCCCTTCACCGTGGAAGCTGGCGATACGGTTCACTTCTATTACGATCGCAGCGACAACTACGTGGCAAGCCGGCCAGACTACATCATCCCGGCGGTGGCCGGCAACTTCGCCTCGGAAATCGGCGGCCAGGATTGGTCGCCCGATCATCTGATGACCTGGATGAAAGACCCGGACGGCGATGGTGTCTACACGTACACAGCAGAGGATGTTCCCGAAGGCACCTGGAACTACAAGGTGGCTCTCAACGAATCATGGGACGTGTCTTACCCTGCCGGCGACCAGGCTTTCACGGTTCCGGCGGGCGGTGCCGACGTGGTCTTCAGCTATGACAGTGCCACGAACGAAGTAAGTGAGGTTGTGCTGGGCGATGTGCCGGATGGGGACCTGGTCCGGCCGGCGGTCCAGGCACCCATCCAGGACGAAGTGTTCTATTTCACTCTCCCCGACCGTTTCGACAATGGCGATTCCAGTAACGATGAGGGAGATATGCCGGGTGGTACGCTGGCGCAAACGGGCTTCAAGGTGGATGACAAGGCCTTTTTCCATGGCGGCGATCTGGCCGGCCTGAGCGGAAAACTTGACTATATTGCCGGCCTGGGCGCGACTGCTATCTGGATCACACCCGTTTTCCGCAACCAGGCGACTCAGCCCGATAGCACGAGCGCTTTCGGGATTAGCGCGGGCTACCATGGCTATTGGATCCTTGACCAGGAGAACAGCGATCCCCATCTGGGGACCAATGCTGAGCTGCAGGCCTTCATCGATGATGCCCACAGTCGAGGGATCGACGTCTTTTTCGATATCGTCGTCAATCACACGGCCGATGTCATCGATTACGCTGAGGGAGAGAACAGTTATCGCAACAAGACCGACTATCCCTACATGGATGCCGACGGCAATGAATTCGATGATCGCGATTACGCAGGCGGCGATACCTTCCCACCCCTGGATCCAGCCACCAGTTTTCCCTATACGCCGGTCTTTCCCGACCCGGGCGACGACTCGGCCAAAAACCCTGACTGGCTGAACAACCCAATCTACTACCATAACCGCGGCAACTCAACCTTTGCCGGTGAAAGCTCCGAATACGGCGATTTCTTCGGTCTGGATGATCTCTTTACCGAACACCACGACGTAGTGAACGGCTTTCTCGACGTTTTCAAGATGTGGATCGCCGACTATGATGTCGATGGGTTCCGTCTTGATACCGCCAAACATGTCAATATCGAGTTCTGGCAACAGTTTGCGCCGGAGATTCTGGCCTATGCCGAGTCGCTTGGCAAAAGTGATTTCACCATGTTCGGCGAGGTCTTTGATGGCAACGCTGAGAAGATGAGCCGCTATACCACGGAGGGCCAACTGCCGGCCGTGGTGGATTTCGGGCTGCATGGCGCGTCGAATAACTTCGCTGTGCACAGCGGTCCCACCGATAACCTGCGCAACCTCTTTGCCAACGACGACTACTTCACAGATGCCGACAGCAATGCCTATCAACTGGGCAATTTCATCAGCAATCACGACCTGGGTCGTGTGGGCAACGGGCTGCGTTCGGCCCATCCTGGCGCATCCGACGAGGAACTGGTGGATCGGGCTGCGCTCGGATATGGCTTGCTCTACTTCGCCCGGGGATTCCCCATTGTCTATTACGGCGACGAGCAGGGATTTGTGGGCGGCAACGACAAGCTTGGCCGCGAGGACATGATGCCCAGCCAGGTGCCTGAGTACAATGCGTACGACCTGATCGGCACCGATGCCACTACCGCCGATGCCAACTTCGATCCCGGGCATCCAGTTCACCAGGCTTTGGTCGACTACGCTGCGCTGCTCGAGGATAACCTGGCCCTGCGCCGCGGCGCCCAGATCCATCGGTACAGCACCGACAGCGATGGAATCTACGCCTTCTCCCGCATCGAGCGCGGGGAGAAGGTCGAATACATCCTCGCCTTCAACAACGCTGCAGCTGACAGGCAGGCTACCTTTGCCACCTTCACCCCCGACGGTGAGTTCGCTTCCGTCTTCCCCGGCGGCGCTCCGCCGATCAGCAGTAACGGGGCTGGTGAGGTTACGGTGGATGTTCCCGGTCTCTCGTTCGTGATCTACCGGGCTGGACAGGCAGTGCCCGCCAGCGCTGTCGCTCCCGATCCGACCTTCACATCGCCTGAGGCGGGCGCTGAGATCTACGGGCGCAGCGAGATTGCTGTCGATCTTGATGAGGAGAAGTTCGTTGAGGTCACCTTCGCCGTCAAGCAGGGTGATAACGACTGGCAGATCATTGGCACCGATACCAATGCACCCTTCAGGGTCTTTTTTGACGTGAGCGGAATCCCAACGGGCACCGGATTGACTTTCCGGGCGATAAGTAACGACCTGTCGGGGAACCTGAGTTCAATCAGCCTGAACGCTGTGGTCGGGGAAGAGCCGCCAGGCCCCACCGAAGGTGCCGGGTATGCCATCATGCACTACTACCGGTCGGATGGCGATTACGGTGACCATACCACTGGCGACTACAACGATTACTGGGGCTTGCATCTGTGGGGCGATGCCATCGATCCTTCGGAGGCGACCGAGTGGACTTCCCCCAAACCTTTCCTGGGTGAGGATGCCTATGGTCGCTTCGCCTGGATCAAGCTGACTGATCCGACGCAGCCGATCAACTTCATCATCCACCGGGGCGATGTCAAGGACGGCACCGACCAGGACCGCAGCTTCCATCCGATTCAGGATGGTCCGGAGATCTGGTTGCAGCAGGATGATGGCAGTTTCTACACCCTTCAGGCGGATGCCCAGGGATTTGCCACGATTCATTACCACCGGCCCGGTGGCGACTACGGTGACTATGGAAGCAACGACTACAACGACTTCTGGGGCCTGCACCTGTGGGGCGATGCCATCGATCCCTCGGAAGCCACGGGTTGGACCAGCCCGCGCAAGCCCGACTCGACCGATGATTACGGCGTGCGTTTCGATATCCTGCTGCAGGACAGCTCCCAATCGCTGAACTTCATCATCCACAAAGGGGATGTCAAGGACCCGGCAGACAGCCCGGACCGCTCGTTTGTGCCGGCAGAGCTGGCCACGGTCTGGCTGCAACAGGATGAACTGGAAAATTACCCGCAACGAGGCGCTGCTGAGGGTTTCGCCCTCCTGCACTATCGCCGCGATGCAGGCGACTACGGCGATTACACCAGTAACGACTACAACGATTTCTGGGGCATGCACACCTGGGGCGATACCAATGACCCAGGCTGGACCACGCCGCGGAAACCGGTGGCCCAGGATCTCTTTGGCGTGATCTTCCAGGTCGAACTCTTTGAGGATGCCCAGCAGATCGGCTACATCCTGCACCGGGGCGACGAAAAGGATCCGGGCCCTGACCAAACCTGGGTTTTCGCCGACAGCGGATACGAGGCCTGGCAGCTGCAAGGTGCTGATCCCGAGAATCCCTATATCCTACCCGTGCCCGACGTGGGTGGTGCCAGCCCGGGTAATATCGACGAACAGCAGGCCTATTGGGTAAACGAGGAGACGATTGCCTGGTCTGCCGGCGATCAGACCGCCAATACCTTCACCCTGCATTATGCGCCCGAGGGTGGCCTTGAGGCGACAGACCAGGGCATCACGGGTGGCATGTTTGTCACCCTGATCCCCGACCCGGCGGGTCTGCCCACCGAGGTTCGGGAGAAATTCCCGCATCTGGCCGGGCTTCCGGCTCTCAAGATCGCACCTGAGGACCTGCCAATGGTGCCGGATATCCTGAAGGGACAGATCGCCGTATCGGCAGTCAATGCCGATGGTCTTTCCCAGAACGCCACCGGGCTGCAGATACCGGGCGTCCTGGACGATCTGTACACCTATGATGGTGAGCTGGGAGTCAGTTGGGATGCGGGCGTGCCCACCGTGGGTCTCTGGGCGCCTACCGCCAGGTCGGTGACGCTGCACCTCTATGGCGATTCCGATCCGGCAACGGTCGGCACCGCCTACCCGATGACATGGGATGGCGCCAACGGTGTCTGGACGGTGGCTGGCGATCCCGGTTGGATGGGCCAGTTCTACCTGTTCGAGGTTGAGGTATATGTCCACAGCACCCAGCAGGTGGAACACAACATGGTGAGCGATCCCTACTCGCTGAACCTGTCGATGAACAGTGCGCGCAGTCAACTGGTGGATCTTTCCGATCCGGCGCTGGCGCCCGAGGGTTGGGACAGCCATGAAAAGCCGCCGCTGGCAGCGCCCGAGGATATCAGTATCTACGAGATCCACATGCGGGATTTCAGTGTCAACGATCAAACGGTGCCGGAAGAACTCCGTGGCACCTTCAAGGCGTTCACCCTGGCGGATACCAAC
Source organism: Chloroflexota bacterium (assembly GCA_034717495.1). NCBI lineage: Bacteria > Bacillati > Chloroflexota > Chloroflexota bacterium. Next base: position 35,451 of record JAYELL010000113.1, read on the forward strand.
GGCATCAATCATCTGAAAGCCCTGGAGCGCGCGGGCTTGACCCATCTCCACTTGTTGCCGGTCTTTGATATCGCAACGATCAATGAAAACAAGGCCGAGTGGCAGGAACCGGACTGGGACGAACTGGCTACCTACCCACCCGACTCCGAACAACAGCAGGCACTGGTAACTGCCACTGAGAACGACGATGGCTTCAACTGGGGCTACGATCCGTGGCATTACACCACACCCGAAGGCAGCTATGCGACCGATCCGGAAGGTGTGACGCGCATCATCGAGTACCGGGAGATGGTCAAGGCGCTCAATGACATGGGCCTGCGGGTGGTGATGGATGTGGTCTATAACCATACCAATTCTGCCGGTCAGGCGGAAAAATCAGTCCTCGACCGCATCGTGCCCGGCTACTATCATCGCCTGAACGATAAAGGCCAGGTGGAGACCAGCACCTGCTGCCCGAACACGGCCACCGAGTACAACATGATGGAAAAACTCATGATCGACTCGCTGGTCATCTGGGCCGCCGAATATCAGATCGACGCCTTCCGCTTCGATCTGATGGGCCATCATATGAAACGCAATATGCTCAACGTCCGGGATGCCCTGGATAGTCTGACCATAGCAGATGATGGCGTCGACGGTCAGTCAATCTACATCTACGGCGAGGGCTGGAACTTCGGCGAAGTGGCAGACGACGCCCGCGGTGAGAATGCAACCCAACTCAACATGGCAGGAACGGGCATCGGTACCTTCAGTGATCGTTTGCGCGATGCCGTGCGCGGCGGCGGTCCCTTCGATGGCGGCGACGACCTGGTCCGCCGGCAGGGCTTCGCCAATGGTCTTTTCTACGATCCGAATGCCATGAACAGTGGATCGCAGGAGGAATTGGATACGCTCTTGCTGAATTCTGACCAGATTCGAGTTGGCATGGCGGGCAATCTGGCGGGATACGAGTTCGTCGACCGCTATGGTAATCTGGTCACCGGTGCCGATGTCGATTACAACGGTTCCCCGGCCGGCTACACGGAAGATCCCCAGGAGGACATTACCTACATCAGCAAACACGACAACCAGACCCTGTACGACATCAACACCTACAAGGTTCCGATCGGTGTGTCGATGGCCGACCGTGTACGTGTTCAGAATGTGGGCCTGGCAACAGTCTTGCTGGGCCAGGGTGTACCCTTCATGCATGCCGGCAGTGACCTGCTGCGTTCCAAGTCGCTGGACCGGGATAGCTACAACTCAGGCGACTGGTTCAACAAACTGGACTTCACTTACGCCGATAACAACTTTGGTGTGGGCCTGCCGGTGGCTGGCAAGAACCAGGACAACTGGCCTCTCATGCAGCCGCTACTGGCCGATCCGGCCCTGAAGCCCGCCATGGGTAATATCGAGTTTGGCGCGGCGCTTTACCAGGAACTGTTGAAGATTCGCTACAGCTCGCCCCTGTTCCGCCTGCAGACAGCGCAGGACATCCAGGAGCGGGTCCTCTTCCACAACACCGGACCTGACCAGCAGCCAGGCCTGATTGTCGCGACGCTCTCTGATGCGCCCGAGCCAGATGTGGACCCAGGACGAGAGCTGATCGTTGTGCTGATCAATGCCAACGATGAACCTCAGACATTCAGTGCTGACTCGCTGATCGGTCAGGAACTGCGTCTGCATCCTGTGCAGCAAAACTCGGTGGACGAGGTAGTGAAATCCACGACCTTTGACGGCACTGCTGGCATGTTTGCGGTGCCAGGTCGTACGGCCGCCGTTTTCACCGACGGTGATCTGATAGCAGGTGAGATCATCCAGACGTCCAGCACGAGTCCTGTGGTTCAGGGCACGTTTATCGATATCGACGTGACACTGACCAATAATACCGGCGAGGACATCGACGATATGTTCGCCATTGTACCGATCGATCCTGCTACCGAGTATGTCATGGGCAGCGCCTACGGTGGCGCCACGCCGCTGACCTCCGCCGCTGCCATGCAGATGGGCATGGAGCGAGGCCTGCAAAGCCTGATCGACCTGGCTGGCGACGGCGATCCCGACGAGGTGGTTGCCGTAGCTTTCATGGGCGATGTCGGGTCCGGCGAAACGGTCGACTTCGGCTTCACCGTCCAGGTCGTCAGCGAAACCGGCAGCGTGCAGCACTCGGTCGCCATCTTCGACGGCGCCACCTTCCTCCAGGAGTTCACCAGCGACGAGATCGAGATCGTCGACAACGGCGACTACACCATCAACCGCTCCAGGCGCTTCGACATCGTGCGGGACACCTTCATCGATGGCGATCGCCCCACCACCTGGTTCGGCACCAGCGTCACCATGTGGGTCGGCTTTTACGACGAGATGCGGCCGATCATGCACGCCCCCATCAGTGGCATCCCGGGCGATGCAGCCATCGACGTCGGCTATCTCTACACCTACATTACCGAGGGACGGGGCTTCTACATGTGGCCCGGCTCGGTGATCAACGCCAGTGTCCATGCCCTCAGCACCGAGTGGCTACCCTACCCGGCCAACTGGGTCATGCCCTGGTCGGCGCCCGGCGGCGACTTCGGTCCCGTCGTCGATACCAACCACATCGGCTCGGGCAAGATCGGCACCTGGCTACGTCTTGACATCACCGAGATCGCCGAGGACATCGTGCGCGGCGCTCCTAACTACGGCTTCATCCTGACGTCCGACGACGACCATGGCGTGCGCTATGGTCTGGCAACTCAGGACTACTGGGACCCGAGCAAGGTTGGTTACGTCCGGGTTTTGTATCGCACCGCGGACTGAGAGATCTGAAGCGCGTGAAGTGAGGGGCCATCCGCGAATATTAGAAGTCCGACTTCTCCAGGAAGTCGGACTTCTTCTGATGACGGATGCGCGGCGACATGGAGACAGAGGATCAGATTATCAGAGTGGCAGAGACTCAGGCTGATTACTGAAACTCCGAGACTCTGAGACTCCGACTCCGGCCCTCCGAAACACGCCAACCAACTCAACTAAGGAGCATCCAACCATGTGTGGAATCGTGGGGTACGTCGGACCGCGCGCGGCGACGCCGATTGTGATCAACGGCCTTCAGCGCCTGGAGTATCGCGGCTACGACTCGGCCGGCATCGCGGTCTACCAGGACGGTGTAATTGAGGTGCGCAAGGACGTCGGGAAACTCTCCAACCTGATCGCATTACTGGCAGAACGGCCGACCAACGGACATCTGGCGGTGGGGCATACACGCTGGGCAACCCACGGCAAACCAAATGAGCAGAACGCCCATCCGCACAGTGATGACTCTGGCGAGATCGTCGTTGTTCAAAACGGCATTGTGGAAAACTTCCGGGAGTTGAGGGACGGGCTGGAGGCAGAGGGGGTGATCTTCCAATCCGACACGGACACCGAGGTAATCGTTCATCTGATTTCGCTGCATTACTCCCGGGATGGCGGTCTCGCCGAAGCTGTGGGCAAGGCGTTGGGCTACCTGAAGGGTCCCAGCGCCATTGTCGTCATGAGCAGTCGAGAACCCGACCGGCTGGTGGCGGCGCGGCTGGGAAACGCTGGTGGGATCGCGATTGGTCTCGGCCAGGGGGAAAACTTCGTGGCGTCTGACATCCCGGCCATCCTGGAGCATACCAGGCGAATGGTCTTCCTTGAAAGCCGTCAGATGGCCACTGTCACCGGCGACGCTGTCGGGATCCAGACACTGGAAGGCGCTGCGGTCGACCCGGAGATTCATGACATTCCCTGGGACCCTGTGTCGGCTGCCAAGGGCGAATACCGCCATTTCATGCAGAAGGAGATATTTGAGCAGGCGCGATCTGTAACCGACACGATTCGAGGTCGAGTCGACTTTGCATCTGGTGAGGTTGTTCTGGAAGACCTGAATCTGAGTGCGGAACAGGCCTGCCGTTTCGATCGTATCGTGATTGTCGCCTGCGGCACCTCGGCCTATTCCGGGCTGGTTGGCAAGTTTCTCTTTGAAACGATCGCTGGATTGCCCACCGAAGTGGATTACGCGTCGGAATTCCGCTACCGCGATTCTATCATCGACGATCGGACCATGGTCCTTGCCATCACCCAATCGGGCGAGACGGTGGATACTCTGGCGGCCATGGAGGAGGGGCAGGAAAAGGGTGCCTGGCTCTGCAGCATTGTTAACGCGATCGGCAGCCAGGCGGCCAGGATGGCGTCTACGACAAGATGGTCAGCCAGATCGAGCAGGTCAAGGCTCGCAGCGGCATCGTGATAGCCATCGCCAGCGAAGGGGACGATTTCATCGCAAGCAAGGCCGATCATGTCGTCTATATTCCAAAGGCATCGCCGTTGCTAACCCCTGTCCTGTCGGTTGTGCCGCTCCAGCGCCTGGCGTATGAGATCGCCGTCTGGCGCGGGGCTGATGTCGACCAGCCGCGCAATCTGGCAAAAAGCGTCACTGTGGAGTAAGATTGGTACTGGAGTGTACCGATAGTGACTCACCTACAACTGCAGGCGATTGATGTAACCCTGCGCAGCCGGCACGGCACTCGTCTGGTCGAAGTCAGGGCGCTCGACGATGCATGGTTGACTGTGCGGGCCGGCGAAACCATGGGCGTGATTGGTCCCACGGGCTGCGGAAAGTCGACCCTGCTTCGAGTCATTGCCGGTTTGATACAGCCGGATGCCGGAAAAGTTATCATCGATGGGCAAGACCAGCGTGGCGTGCCGACTCGAGAGCGCGGAATCGGCATGGTGTTCCAGGATTACGCGCTCTACTCCCACTGGAATGTATGGAACAACCTGGCCTTCTATTTCAGGTTGCGCCGCCGGGTCGACGAGGTGCCCGCCAGAGTTCACGAGGCGGCAGACATCCTCGGGGTCAACTTCGAGTACCTTCTCTGGCGAAAGCCAGGTCACCTCTCGGTAGGACAACGCCAGCAGGTTGCTATCGCACGCTGCCTGGTCCGCGATCCACGCCTGTTTCTAATGGACGAGCCCTTTGCCAACCTGGACGCGGCGCAGCGCCAGCGCGCCCGGTTGATGCTGAAGCGGATGCTGCTGCGTTTCAAGATTACGACGGTGCATGTGACCCACGATCAACAGGAGGCCGCAGCCCTCTGTGACCGGGTGGCCTTCATGGAAGCGGGTCACATCAGGCAGGTTGACACCTTCCGTAATCTGCTGAACTGGCCTATCGCTCTTGACACTGCCCAGTTTGTCACCGAACCTGGGTCCACATTCATCGAAGGCGCTTGTCTTGAGGGGCATTTTGCCTGCCCCGCCTTCAGCGTTCCATTGCCCTCGCACGTGCTTGTGAGAACGAGCCGGGGACAAGGCATGACCCTTCGAGTCCGTCCCGGTGCCGTGAGCCCTGCACCATATTCTGATGCCGCAGCACAGCCATTTATCCCGGTGCGGGCTGAGGTGACCTGGATCGAACCACTGCCCATGCACCGTCTCCAGCGGGTTAGCTGCCAGGCGGGAAAGGTACCGCTGACGGTGGAACTGTCACAGGAGGTCCCAGTGCGGAATGGGGAAAAGATTCAGCTCGTCATAGACCCGGGCAAGGTCGATTTCTTCGACACGACAAGCGGCGCAAACCTGGCCTTGCGAGCCGCAGATGCCGCGTAGCCCGAGCTCATTCCCGTTTCCATGGTAAATCGAGATTCTCGTCGCCCGTTGCGCATAGCCATCGCTGCACCTTTCGCAATTCATCCCAAGGGCACAACGCTGTGGCGGGTTTTACCTCTGGCTCGAGCCCTGGCAGAGGCAGGACATGCCGTCAGGGTTGTGATTCCGCCCTACGATTGGCCCTGCCACGGGGGCACGAGGTGGTGGATGGATGGCGTCGATGTCTTCAATGTGCCGGTGCCAGGTCGCCTCGATCCATCGGGTATTCAGCAGGTAACGCGACAGATCACCCGATCGGTGATGCAGTGGCAACCTGATCTGGTTCACCTCTTCAAACCAAAGGGATTTGGGGGGATTACAGCCGCGTTACTGGCTGTCCGGACATCCGTGCCCTGGGTAATGGACGCCGATGACTGGGAGGCAGGCTGGAACCAAAGGATGTCTTATCCTGCCATCTGGCGGCGCTTTTTCGCCTGGCAGGAGCGTTGGGGTCTGCGATCAGCTGGGGCGGTGACGGCAGCCAGCCATTGGCTCGTCGGGTTTGCCAGGGGGTTGCGAGGCGGCTCCGACGGGGTGTTGTACCTGCCGAATCGGGTCAGTCCGCAAATAGCCAGCAATTCGCATAGTCATAATGCTATGGCTCGGCAGCATGCACCCGCGATGACGGCCGGCGGACGTCCTCCACGGGTGCTTCTTTTCACGCGCTTCGTGGAGCACACGCCTGATCTGGTCTGGCGTGTCTGGCGACGAGTTCTGGCAGAGCAACCTGCTGCGGAACTGTTGGTGGGTGGTGCCGGAAGCAGTGGGGAGCAGCAGCAGCTTCTGGCGTTGGCCCGTAAGCACGGGGCGGAAAGCTCAATTCGATTGCTGGGCTGGGTGCCGGCCTCTTCGCTCCCCGGGCTGTTTGGTGCGGTCGACGCAGGGCTATTGCCCGTGATCGATCAGCCTCTCAATCGCGCCAAGAGTCCCATGCGGCTGCTCGATCTGCTGGCTGCAGGCGTGCCGGTGGCAACGAATGGGGTCGGGGAATACGGTCGTTTCGTCAACGAGTCGGACGGTGGGCTGGTGGTGGCGCCGGCGGATTGGCAGGGCCTGGCAAATGGCGTTCTGCGGCTGCTAGGGGAGGTGGATCTGCGGCGGAGATTACGATCACAAGGCATTCAGTGGTCGCAGAGGAACGGATGGCCCAAGGCAGTTCCGGAGCTGGAGGAACTGTATTGGCAATTGTGTTGAATTCAGGAATTGCCTGCGGCATGGGTCGTCGGTATAATCGTGCAATGTCTCAGAAAAGCAGTGCATCTGCCACAAATGCCGTCGATGGGTCAGCCAGGACAGAGGGTAGCGGCGCCGGCTGGCGCTGGTGGTTTCTCCTCATCGGCTGGATGCTGGTGATTTTCTTCCTTTCGGCCCAGCCCGATTTCACTTTTTCGCCCGTGGCGCTGGAAGGCGAGATTCTCTCGCTGATGGCCCACGGTATCGAGTTCGGCGTGCTGGCCGGGCTGACATGGCTCGCCGTCCAAAAAACGCCACGGCTGGCGGCCTACGCCGTCACCATTGCGATCGCCGCGGCGATTCTCTATGGCATGTCCGACGAACTGCATCAGGCTTTCGTGCCCGGCCGGGTGCCCGATGTCCGTGATCTGATCGCTGATGCAATGGGTGCCGGTCTGGCCGTGTTGTTGGTGACCTGGTACTCCCACCGCAGAGACTCCAGGACAGGGGGGTTGCCGCGCAAATGAGCGTCTGGCTCACCTGGTCAAACGCCAATGGCCAGCAAGGCCCCTTTGCGATAACTGGGCGGAACTGGTAGAATAACCGTAACCGAAGGCTCCCACCCACAGGAATGATATGTCATGGCTTCAACACTCGATTCAAAGACCCTGCGCGCTCTGGTTGATCTGGAAAACGATCAATCGACTTCCGGAATCGTCGCCCCCCAGCTCTACATCAACCGCGAGTTGAGTTGGCTGGAGTTCAACCGTCGCGTGTTGGAGGAAG